>NZ_DASZKT010000052.1:0-7604 GCF_035552695.1 Actinospica sp. | reverse complement strand
GTATGCTTGGACGGTGACCGATCTCGCCTTCGAACGTGCCCGCACCCCCGAGGCCAAGCGTGCCCGGCAGGAGACGATCCTGGCCGCCGCCGCTCGGCTCGCCGCCGCCGGCAGCGTGCGCGAGGTGACCGCGAGCGCCATCGCCGACGAGGTCGGCATGCACAAGTCGGCGATGCTGCGCTACTTCGAGACGCGCGAGGACATCTTCCTGCAGTTGGCGGCCAACGCGTGGGGCGAGTGGTCGGCGGCGGTGCGCACCGCACTCGAAGATCTCGCCGCCCGCCCCACCGCCGGACACCGCGAAGCGGACCAGGCCGCGCAGGAGATCGCCGCCGTACTCGCGCACTCGCTGGTTGCCCGTCCGCTGTTCTGCGACCTGCTCGCGCACACACCGCTGAACCTGGAGCGCAACGTCTCGCTGGAGAAGGTCAAGGCATTCAAGACGCGCGCCCTCGCCGGTGTCGCCGAGGTCGGCTCCGCGCTCTGCACGGTCACCCCGCTGCGACTCGACCAGGCGCGCGGCGTCGTCGCCACCGCAACTTCGATGGCCGCGGCGATGTGGCAGATGGCCGCCCCCGGCACGAAGCTGCGCGCCTTCTACGAATCCGAACCCGACCTCGCCCACGCCGTCGTCGACGTCGAGCCCCAGCTGACCGACATCATCAGTGCCCTGATTACCGGGTACACCGCGCGCTTGACTCGGCCCGAGCCGAATTGAGGCACATCCGTCGTGCGGCCACCGTGCGGAAGCCCCTGATCGCCCGCCAGGTCAATGCGGGCCGGAAACGTTTACGGAAACTGGTTCGGTGGAAGTATTGAAACTTCGCGTACGACTTGTCAAGGCTCTGGCCGACGGTATTTTTCAGTCGGCTCGGACAGTTGGCGCCGCGCGCCGCCCCCGCGCGCCACGGCAGAAGCCGGAGAGCCCGCCCCGCTCCCCGGGCGGCGCTTCACTTCGGGCTGACGGCGAAGCGCGGCTTGACAGGAGGCTGATAGTCCACCTGGGCGGCGGTCACCGCTTGGATGTCACCGCCGACTCGACGATGCCGTCGAGGTCCCCCGGGCCGGGCATGGCGTGCACGTCCCCGGCGCTCATGCGCTCGCCGCACTGCGAGCAGGTCGGCACCGGCTGGGTGACCATCCCGCAGGACTCGTGGACCACCAGCATCGGCGGGCCGTCGGGGGCGGCGTGCTTGTCTCCCCATTGGCGCATGGCGGTCAGCACCGGCCACAGGTCGCGCCCCTTGGGCGTCAGGCGGTACTCGTAGCGGGAGGGGTGCTCGCTGTAGAGGACCTTTTCGAGCACGCCCTCATCGACCAGCCAGGTGAGGCGGGCGTTGAGGATGTTGCGGGAGATGCCCATGCGCTCCTGGAACTGGTCGAAGCGCGTGATGCCCAAGAAGGCATCTCGGACGATCAGCATCGTCCACCATTCGCCCACTACCTCGAGGCACTGGGCCACCGAGCAGTGCATGTCGGCGAAGCTCTTCCGTTCCATGGGATCGAGATTAGTGGGTTGCGTCATAGAACTCCACCTCATAGGGTCAGTTCTATGACGCTATCGACTCGATCGGCCGACGCCGCCGCCTCCCCGCCAGGTTCGAAGCCGGCCGGCAGCCCCCGCGAGGTCCTCCTCATCGTCTGCGCCGGGGTCGTCCTGTCGAGCCTGGACCTGTTCATCGTCAACGTGGCCCTGCCGAAGATCGCTGTGGACCTGCACGCCCGCGATCTGTCGGAGCTGTCGTGGATCCTCAACGCCTACGCCATCGTCTACGCGTCGCTGCTGGTCTTCTTCGGACGTCTGGCCGACCGCTTCCGGCGGGATCGGGCCTTCCTGCTGGGCGTGGCGGTGTTCACCGTGGCCTCGGCCGCGTGCGCGCTCTCGACAGACGTCGGAATGCTGATCGGTTTCCGGGTGCTCCAGGCCGCCGGGGCCGCCCTGGTGACTCCCACCTCGCTGGGGCTGGTGTTGGCCTCCTATCCGGCGGAGCGGCGCAACGGCGCGGTGCGGGCCTGGACCGCGGTGGGCGGGGTCGCCGCGGCCATCGGCCCCGTGGTCGGCGGGCTTTTGGTGGCGGCCAGTTGGCGCTGGGTGTTCCTGGTCAACGTCCCGATCGGCATCGCGGCCCTGGTGGTGGGTTGGCGGCGGCTGCCCGAAGTCCCCGGCCACCCCGTCGAGCGTCCCGATCCGCTGGGCGTGGTGCTGGTCACGGCGGGTGTGGGCGCCCTGACCTTCGGCTTGGTCAAGGGGTCCGACTGGGGCTGGGCAGCGGCCCGAACCGACGGGATCCTGGTCGGGGCGGTCGTACTCCTGGCCGGCTTCGTCTGGCACTGCCTGCATGGCCGCAGCCCACTGATCCGCCCCGAACTGTTCCGCGCCCACGGCTTCATCGGGGCGTCGGCGGTGGCGGTCTTCTTCTCAGCGTCCTTCGGAGCGATGCTCCTGTCCATCGTCCTGTGGGAGCAAGGGGCCTGGCACTGGTCGGCACTGCGCACGGGCCTGGCGATCGCGCCCGGACCGTTGATGGTGCCCATCGTGGCCTTCGGTATCGGCGGCCGGCTCATCCGCCGCTACGGACCGGCGCCGGTCATCGCGTTCGGGAGCCTGGCCTTCGCCGCCAGCACGGCGTGGTGGGCGCTCGCGATCACCGCAACCCCCGACTATGTCCGGGGAGTACTCGGAGGCATGCTGCTCACCGGGATCGGCGTAGGCCTCGTCCTGCCGACGATGATGGGCGCCGCCACCGCGGCGTTGCCTCCCCACTCGTTCGCCACCGGCTCCGCGGTGATCAACATGATCCGCCAGACCGGGCTCGCGCTGGGAGTGGCCGTCCTGATCGCCGTGCTCGGCACGGCGGTCGACCAACCGACACCGGCGCTAGCTCCCTTCCAGCACGGGTGGTGGGTCACCGCCGCGCTTTCCGCCGCCGGGGTGCCCGCCGTCGCGCTACTGCGCCGTCCTCAACCGTCCTGACCTGCGGTCAGTTCACCTGGCTGTGCGGTGGTCGGTGATGATGCTCTCGACGGCTTCCGGGTCGTCCGGAGTGATCGTGGGGAACACGCGGCTTCCGATGTCGATCACCAGCGCCAACTCCTTCTTGGGGCGCCCGGCGTCGAAGTTCCACCAGTGGATGAAGTCGCCCGAGCCCCAAATCCGCCACCGGCGAATCTTGTTCACGCCGGTCATGGGGAGTCTTTCGACGCCTCTGATCGAGCTGTAGGCGATCCGCTTGGCCCCCCAGGGGTAGTACCGGCGGATGGTCAACTCCTTGTCGTCGCAGAGGATCCCGCCGTCCTCGTAGGCGGTCGCGCGTTCATGGTTCATCTTGGCCTCCTGGTGTTTGCTTGCGCCTGAGTCAGTGCGGCGGTTTCACGGCGTGTCGGGGGCGAGGATGAAGAACCCGGCGACCTTCTCGTCGGTGTCGAGAGCGACCCGCGCCTTCATGTCGCCGGCCTCGTAGCGCAGCGGAACATCGACAACCGTGTGGTCGCCGATGCGGCGGATGAACGGTTCGCCCTGGCCGAAGGCTTCGAACGCGCCGACGAGGCCGGCGACGGTGGCCAGGGCGTCGCCCCGGACCTTGTCGGTGAAGGCCTCCAGGACCTGCGCGTTGAAGGACGGCCTGGCCTCGTCCATGCGTCCTTCGAGGACGGCCGTGACGATCTCGATCGCGCGTTGCGCGGCGTCGGCCATGCGCACTGTCTTGTCCATGGGTTCTCCGGTCCGAGGGTCGATGGGCTTGCCGAACCGCTGGAAGGCGGCCTGACGGGTGACTCCGAGCAGGTCTCCGATCTCCTGCCAGGTGTGGCCGGCGTCCCGGCTCTGCTGCACGGACAGCTTGAGCAGCTGCTCCGCCAGGTCGTCGACCTTCCGGGCACGCCGGACCAGATCGAGATAGGCGGGTGACGCCAGCGGGCTGCCCGCCGCTTCTGCCAGCGCCGCGGCCTGCTCGGCCAGCCGGGCGCTCAGGACCTTGAACGTATCGGGAGAATCGGCCACACGTAAAGGATGCGTTTACAGCCCTCCCCTGTCAAGGGATCCTTTACGGCTCGGGCGTCGGTCGCTTTCGGGTCAGTGAGCTGATCACCGTGAGCTCGGCCGAAGCCGGGACTCCACGCGTTCCGCGTCGGCCGCAGCGCCGAGACGCCGGTAGATCTCAAGTGCCTGATCAAAGTGTTCGGCGGCCTGTTGCGCATCGCCGGAGGCGAGGTGGTGCTCGGCGATGCCTTCGAGCGAGATCGCCTCGTCGTCCGGCTTGTTCAGTTCCCGGTTCATCGCCAGTGCCTCCTCGTAGAGCGCGAGCGCACGGGCGTTCTCGCCGGCCGCGGCGAGGGCTGCGGCGTAGTGGTTGAGCGCCCACGACTCGCCGCCCCGGCTGCCGATCTCGCGAAAGATCTCCAGCGAGCGCGCGAGTTCGGCGATGGCGCCGCGGCTGTCCCCGGTCAGTTGGCGCACGCGTCCCACCTCGGCCAGGGCGATGGCCTCGCCGAGGCGGTTGTCCGTCTCGCGGGTGATCTTCAGGGCCTCCCGCGCGGCGTCGGCGGCCCTCGGCAGGTCGCCCACCATGCGCAGTGCGCGCCCCAGGTCGACGAGGGCGTTTGCCTGGCTGTAGCGGTGGCCGAGCTGGCGGACGATATCCAGGGATTGCGACGCGGCGTCGATGGCCGCCGGATAGTCTCCGGCCAGCTGGTGCAGGCGTCCCAGGTCGTTGAGGGCGGCGGCCTGCCCCAGGCGGTTGCCGATCTCCCGGTAGATCTGCAGCGCCTGGCTCTGCGCTTCCCCGGCCCCGGAGAAGTCGCCGGTCCACTCGCGAACGCGCCCCAGGTCGTTGAGCGCGTGGGCCTGGCCGAGGCGGTGCCCGAGCTCCCGGTAGATCTCAAAGCACTGCGTCGCGGCGTCGGCGGCCCCGGGAAGGTCCCCGACCTGTTCCCGAGCGCGTCCCAGCTCGCTCAGCGCGTTGGCCTGGCCGAGGCGCTCGCCGAGCTCCCGGTAGATCTCCAAGGCCTGCGACTGGGCCTCGACGTCCGCCGGATAGTCGCCGGTCGAGAACCGCATGCGTCCCAGGTCGTTCAGGGCGTTGGCGTGGCCGAGACTGTGGCCGGACTCCCGGTGCAGCTCCAGAGAACGCTGTACCGAACCGATGGCCCCGGGAAGGTCTCCGGCCACGGCCCTGACCCGTCCGAGTTCGGTCAACGCGTCGGCGGCGGCCGCGGGTCGGCCTTGCCGTTCGGCGGTGTCGACGGCGTTCTGATGCAGGTCGAGAGCATGCTCCCACGGGCCGTCGGTGAGCAGGATCTCGGCCATTCCGGCCGCCAGGGCCACGGCGTGATCCGCACGGTCGTGGCCGCGCGCGTACGTGTGCGCCGCGTCCAGGTTGTGGTACTCGGCGCGCAGCCAGGCCCTGGCGGCGTCCGGGTCGGTCAGCGCGGGGGAGTGCGCGGGCGCCGGTCCCTCGGGCGCGGTCCGCGGACGGCGGGCGATGGGGATCGAGGCGCTCTGGGCGGTGTGCGCGTAGTAGCCGAGCAGCCGATCCACGGCGGCGGCCTGCCCGGACGCCGGGTCCAGTTGCGCCGCCAGGGTACGGGCGTGCGCGCGGATCAGGTCGTGCGCCCGGTACCGGCCCGGCGTGCTCTCGGTCAGCAGGCTGTGTTCCTCGAGGGCTTCGAGCAGTTTCCCGGCCTCCTGCGGATCCGCGTCCAACAGGGCCGCCGCCGCGTACGCGTCGACGCCGGGCCCGGGAATCAGGGCCAGACGACGGTAGAGCGCGCGTCGCTCCGGCGAGAGCGCGAGATAGGACAGGTCGAAGACCGCGGACAGGCTGCGGGAATCGTCGCCGAACGCTGCCAGGTCGCTGCTCCCGAGCCGGTCGGCGAGGCGCTCGGCCACCCGTTCCAGGCTCCAGTCCGGCCCGCCCGTGCGCACGAGGCTCGCGGCGATCACCAGGGCCAGCGGCAGATGCCCGCACAGAGCGGCCACCCGATCGAGCAGCTCGCGTTCGACGGGTGCGGTATTCAGGCGGGCGGCTCGGGACAGCAGCGCGACCGCCTCCCCGGGCGGGAGGAGATCGAGAGCGAGCGGCCAAGCGTCGTCCAGCGCCTTGAGCCGCCGACGACTGGTGACCAGCACCAGACAGGTCTCCGCGGCGGGAATCAGGGGCCGTACCTGGTCCTCGCTCACCGCGTTGTCGAGCAGAATCAGGGTACGGGTATCCGCGAGGCGCGAGCGATAGAGCGCGGCCCGGGCGCCGACGTCCGCGGGGATCGCCCGCGGCGGCACGCCCATGCTGGACAGGAGCGCGGCCAACGCGTCGCCCGGTTCGCGCGGCGGCGTGTTCCGGGCGTGGCCGTAGAGATCCAGGAACAGCTGGCCGTCGGGGAATTGCCGAGCCAGCCGGTGCGCCGCGTGGACGGCCAGGGTCGTCTTGCCCACGCCGCCCATCCCGTCGATCGCGGAGATCACGACCGTCCCCGGCACGCCCCTGGTGCGCGCCTGCTCGGCCTGCGCGAACAGGGCTCTGAGTTCGGTCTCGCGGCCGGTGAACAGTCCGGTGTCCGGCGGCAGCTGGCGCGGACCGCCGGTATTCGCCGTCGGCGTTCGCGGTGCCGGCGGCAGCGCGGCGGGCTCCTCGACGATGGTCGTGCCCGGGTACGTCGCGTCGGCGAACTCGGCGCGCAGCCGAGCGAGTCGTTCGCGTACCTCTCGCGCACTCTGCGGGCGCCGCGCGGGATCGCGTTCCAGCAAGCCGGCGACCAGGTCCGTGAGCCCGGGCGGCAATCCGGGGCGGGCCCGATCGAGCCGGGGCGCGTCGCCGCCGACCTTGGCGGCCATCACCTCCCAGCCGGAGTGCCCGGTGAACGGCGCGTGCCCGGTGAGCATGGCGAACAGCACCCCACCCAGCGCGTACACGTCAGAACGCGCATCCCCGCGCTCCGCGGTGAACTGCTCGGGAGCCGCGTACTCCAGCGTCGCGGCCGGGGCCAGGCGCGAGGAGGCCACGACGGAGAGCCGGGCCCGCAGGAAGCCCGCGATCCCGAAGTCGACCACCTTCGCCGAGCCCGCGGCGGTGATCATCACGTTGCGCGGCTTGATATCGAAGTGCACGACGCCGGCCTGGTGGGTGGCCGCCAACGCCGAGCAGATCTGCTCCGCCAGCTCAAGGGCGCGGGCAAGTGGCAGCACGCCTGAGGATTCGATCAGCGTGCTGAGAGGCATCCCCTCAACCAGCTCCATGATCAGGAACAGTGTGTCATCATGCACGCCGCGGTCGTAGAGGGCGACCACGTTCGGATGATTGATCTGCGCGGCCGCCACCGCCTCGCGCTCGAACCGCGCGGACAGATCGTCGGGCGCGTCCTCATCCATCGGCAGCAGCTTGAGCGCGACCTGCCGTTGCAGCACCTGGTCGCGCGCGGCCCAGACCTCGCCCATCCCCCCGCGCCCCAACGGTTCCAGCACCTCGTACCGCCCGGCCAGCAGCGTGCCGTGTTCCACTCCTCGCGCCCTTCCTTGCCACGGGTCATCGGGTTCTACTATTCCCGCCCGCGAGGAATGTAGCGCCCCGTGGCGCTTCAAGACTGCGTCAGACCCCGGAAGGCGGGGCCGA
>NZ_DASZKT010000051.1:0-1574 GCF_035552695.1 Actinospica sp. | reverse complement strand
CACGACCGGTTCCGCGATTCTGCGGGACGCGTGCGACCAACTGCTGCACCGGCTTCGCTACTCCGAGTCGGCCTACCTGGCGGGTCTGCTCGCGGGCACGGCCCGGGCCGTTGAGCGGGCCCGGCGGCATCAGTCGGTGTCGGTTGTCTGGACTGGCCCGGAATCCGGTGTGTCCTCGTCGCGGCTGACCGCGGCGGCGGTCATCGAGCTGATCAACGCGGCGCGGTCGCAGATCCTGCTAGTCAGCTATGCGACCCACACCGAGCCTTCGATCAGCACCGCATTGTCGGCGGCTGCCGCCCGAGGCGTAGTGGTCACGCTGCTCGCCGAACGCCACCAAGACAACCCGTCCTACACGGCATCAGGCATGCCCTTCCCGGGCCTCGGCGCGTTCCGCCTGCACTGGCCCGCATGCGCCCGCCCGCCAGGCGCGTCCCTGCACGCGAAGGTCATCGTCGTCGACGACAAGGTCGCGCTCGTCGGCAGCGCCAACCTCACCAACCGCGCCATGGAGTCCAACCTCGAATGCGGCATCCTCATCCGGGGCGGCCCTCAGCCCCGTGCCGTCCGCGACCACATCACCAGCCTGTACGCAGCAGGGCTCTTGCTTCGACTGTGAGATCTTCTAGAATCCGCGAGTTGCGGTTGCCGGCGTCACGCGTCGCGCCCTGGGCGTAATTCCCGCCTAGGCACGTCGCTGCACGGCACGATTAGCGTCCATGGAAAGTGCCATCGTCACCGGCGCGTTTCACAATCGCCGCGGTTATCGTGACCTGAGTCCTGGCCACCGCCCAGCGGCGCGCCGACGCCCGAGGCACCGAACGGGCGAAGGCGGAGGCACTCTTCATCCAGATCTCCACGGCCATCGGCGTCATGGAAACCGAGCGGGCGCTGTTCAGGCACCGGCGCGACTCATGGAAGGCCAACTTCCTGGCAGGCGGGCAGGCGCTCCTGCATGTCATCGCGGCGCATGTGTCATCCGGGAACTGGGTGAGTGGCGCGGCGACCGGGATTGATGCGCTGGCCGCGTGGGACGCCAACGAAGGCGCACGCTTCACGGACAGGTACACCGCCGCGTCTATCCAAGCCTCGGCCGCTCTGGTGCAACTCTCGCTCATGTCCGACCGGCTCCAGCAAGCGGCCGGGGAAGTCACCGACACTTTGTTCGCGTACCAGCAGGCGAGGAAGTCGCGCCAGGCGCAGCTCGCCGAGAAACAGCTCATGGAGGCGATCCGCGCGCTCCGTACCGCCGTCAGGGGTTACCGCGCGCGCCGGAGACGGTTCCGCCGCGGGCGCAAGGGGCGCTAGATAGACCGCGTGGTCGGCGGGCCGACGCGCTCGAGCGTGGACACGGTTTGGCGGTCGGTCAGGTGACCGAGGTAGTGGCGAGCAATGCTCAGAGCGCGGCCGCGGCCTCGTCCTCGTGTGCTGCCGCTCTGCGTTTGCCGCCGTCCTCCCATGTCGCGACGTAGCCGGACCTCCGCCGCGGCTTGCGGTCCGCGGCACCGGGCTGACGGCCGACAGGCTTCCCTTCGGCGCGGCGGCGCTCAAGGCCTGCCCGGATCCGCTCCGAG
>NZ_DASZKT010000050.1:0-38289 GCF_035552695.1 Actinospica sp. | reverse complement strand
GGCGCCTCGGACAGGCAGTACACCGTGCCCGACTCCGGGTCGGCCCACGCCTGCTTGAAGTGCACATGCTCGTCCGACTCGATCGCGAGGTCCGCCTTGTGCGCCTCGGCGAGTTGCTCGGCGGTGATCCCGTTCATGCCGTGGTGCACGTCCATGTATGTGGCCATGGTCCTCATGCCTCCTCGAGGGTGCGTACCAACCACGCTACGAGCAGTCCAGGCCACGCGCGACTCGGCCATTCGGGGGACCGGGGGGGTGCTCGATCATCGGTTGGGGGCAGGCGGCCGCACGGCTCCCGGGTGCGGTCGGACCTGGTTCCCTCGAACGGCGGCATTCGAGCACCGACGGTTGCGTATCGTCTGACATTCGGGTGATCTGTCGACCCGTCAGCCGGACATTGGGGTTTCATCAGTTCATTTTGTTCGCATCTTGACCTATGGCCGTAGCGGTCGGGCGGTCCCACCGCCACCCAGGATGCGAACGAAGTCAAGGAGCTGTTGTACCGTGAAGATCTCCCGTGCCGTGGGCGCCGCCGCCCTGTCCGTGGCCGTCGCCGCGTCGGTCGCGGCGCCCGCTGTGGCGTTGACGACGAGCGGCGGGCAGTCCGGCGCGCCGAGCGAGCAGACCGCGGCGGCGTTCTCGGTCGCTCCGACGCCGCCGCCCCCGCCGAAGCCGGGCGTGCCCGCCCCCAGCACGCCCGGCACGCCGACGCCGACCGTGCCGCCGAGCTCGACCTGTTCGGAGCTCGCGAAGCAGCTCGTCGCGCAGATCCCCGGTATCAGCGGCGACCTGACGGCGGTTCCGCCGAAGACCGACGACGCCACCGGCCTGATCACCGCCGCGCTCAACGACGTCGCCGCGCTGCAGAAGGCCGGCTGCCTGCCCAACGTGCCGAGCAAGAACGTCACGCCGCCCTCCACCGAGTGCGTCTCGGACGTGGCCAAGCTGCTCGCCGAGCTGTTCAGCCTGGTCAGCGACCTGTCCGGGGTTCCGAACATCTCCGGCGCGGTGACCGCGGCGGGCGGGCTGGTCTCGGACGTGACCAGCCTGGTCTCCAACAAGTGCCTGCCCGCGGTCAAGGTGCCCACCTCGCCCGCCCCGAAGCCCAGCACACTGCCGACGACGACCCCGCCGACGAAGGTTCCGAGCCCCCCGGCCCCGCCGAAGCTCTCCGGGCTGCCGCTGCCGACGCCGCCCGTGCCGTCCACCCCGTCGGTGCCGAAGGTCCCGGTCCCGGCCCCGAGCGTGCCCAAGGTGCCGGTGCCGACGCCGTCCAAGCCGGGCCTGCCCTCGCTTCCGGACAACCCGAGCCTGCCCGGGCTGCCGACCCTGCCCTCACTTCCGGGCGCCTCGACCCTGCCGAGCGCCCCGAGCAGCCCGAGCACGCCGTCGCAGTCCCCGCCCGGCAAGAAGAAGTGAGCAGGGGAGTCGGGCCAACCGTCTGACGTTCCGTCACCGACCCCGCGTCACCGCGCCTGATCGGGGGAGTGGCGGCGCGGGGTCAGCCGCGCTCTGGCTGGCTCGGTCCCTGCCCGGCAGGAAGTGGGCAGGGGAGTTGAGTAGTCGTCTGGCGTTTGGTCGGTCGTCCTGTGTCGCTTCGCCTGATTGGGGGCGTGGTGGTGCGGGGTCAGCCGTTCTCCGCTCCGACTGGCCAAGTCTCCGCTGGCAGGAAGTGTGCAGGGAGTCGAGTCAGCCGTCTGGCGTTGGGTCGGTCGTCCTGAGTCGCCTTGCCTGACGGGGCGGGCGGCGGCGCGGGGTCAGCCGCGCTCGGAGTGGCCCACGCGGTCGTCGAGCCAGGCTTGCAGCGGCTGTGAGTCGTGGAAGTGCTTGGCGATCCGGGCCTTGGCCTTCGCCGTGTGCATCCACGGCTCGACCGGCCACTCCTGCCAGGTGATCAGGCCCTTGTTGCGCAGCAGGTCGGCGCGCGGGTGGTCCTTCGAGTAGCCGCGCGGCGCCGTTTTGAGCGGATCTTCTCCGACGACGTCGATGCCACGGGCCTCGACCTCGGCGATGATCCGCCGCAGCTCCTCGCCGGTGACGTCTTCGGCCACGGCCTGCCTGTATCGGGCCAGCTGGTCGGGCGCCATCATGTGGTAGCCGACCGCCACGCCAAGGCCGTCGGCGGAGAGGTGGATGTAGCCGCCGCGGGACAGTGTGGCGCCCATCGCCGTCTTGTACGGGGACTTGTCGGCGCTGAACCGGATGTCGCGGTACGGGCGGAACAGCTTCCCATCGCCGAACTCGTCCGCGAGCTCGCTCAGCAGCGCCTCCATCGGCGCGACCACGTCAGCGTCGTAGACGGCACGATGCGCGGACCAGTACGCCTTCGAGTTGTCCGCCTCGAGACCCTCGTAGAAGGTGAACGCACGCTCCGGCCAGCCGGTGAATCCCATACCTCGGACAGTAGCCGCCGCCTCCGACAGTCGCGAGTGGGACGCGCTCATTCCTCCAGGCCCAGCCCGGCCGGCGTTCCGGGCAGGTGCGCGAAGATCAGGCTCGTCTCGGTGTGCCGCACGGCCGGATGGCCGGTCAGGTGGTCGAGCACGAACTCGCGCAGCGCGTCCGAGTCGCGCACGGCGATGTGCAGCAGGTAGTCGTCGGTCCCTGCCACGTGGAAGAAGCTCACCAGGCCAGGCAGTTTCGGCACATCCCGCATGAAGGTGTTGATCTGGGCGCGGCTGTGCACGTTGAGCTGCACCGCGATCATCGCCTGCAGGCCGAGTCCGAGCGCGGCCGGGTCGATGTCGGCGTGGAAGCCGCGGACCACGCCGCGTTCCCGCAGGGCCCTGATACGGCCGTGGCAGGTGGACGGCGCGATGCCGACGAGTTCGGCGATCGCGTTGTTGGGCGTGCGCGCGTCCTGGGCGAGCACGCGCAGGATCGCCCGGTCGATCTCGTCGACGTCCTGCTGTGGATTGTTCGATGGCACGCTCACAAGTCCGGCTCCCGGCGAAGATCATGCGACAGGTTGACTGCTCAGAGAATTATATTCAAGCATCTTTCCATGCCGCCGGATCATCTTCATTCTGTTCTCCATGACGCACCTCGACACCCGCGCCGTGCATGCCGGACGCCAGGACCTCGCGGACCTCGGCGTGCACGTGCCGCCGATCGACTTCTCGACCACGAATCCGCTGCCGGACATCGAGATCGGCGGCGCGTGCTACGAGGCGCTGGCCACCGGCGGGCTGCCGGTGCCGGGCGGGACTTACGTCTATCAGCGGCTGTGGAACCCGACGACCGGCCGCTTCGAGCAGGCCCTCGCCGAGCTCGAGCACTGCGAGCAGGCGGTCGCCTTCGCGTCCGGGATGGCCGCGATCACCGCCTGCCTGCTGGCCGCGGCCGCCGAGGGTAAGCGGCACGTCGTGGCCGTGCGACCGCTCTACGGCGGCACGGATCACGTGCTGAGCACCGGTCTGCTCGGCACCGATGTCACCTGGGCCGATCCCGCCGACGTGGCCTGCGCGCTGCGCCCCGACACCGGCCTCGTCATCGTCGAGACGCCCGGCAATCCGACGCTGGAACTACTCGATCTCGCCGACATCGCCCGGCAGTCCGGCAGCGTGCCGCTGCTCGTCGACAACACCTTCGCGACGCCGATTCTGCAGCAGCCGGCCGATTTCGGCGCCAAGCTGGTCGTGCACAGCGCGACGAAGTACCTCGGCGGCCACGGCGACGTGCTCGCGGGGATCGTCGCGACGAACGCGGAGTGGGCCGAGAAGCTGCGCCGGGTGCGGGCCGTGACCGGCGGCATTCTGCACCCGCTCGCCGCGTACCTGCTGCATCGCGGCCTGCAGACGCTGCCGCTGCGCGTGCGTCACCAGTCGGAATCCGCGCGGCAACTCGCCGAGTGGCTCGCCGCCCGGCCTGAGATCGATCGGGTCTACCACCCGAGCCTGCCGCAATGCGACCCGACGCGGCTGGTCGGCCGTCAGATGAGCGGGCCCGGAGCCGTCCTCGCGATCTCCGTGCGCGGGGGCTACGAGGTGGCCGCGCGCGTCGCAGGGGCCTGTGAGCTGATCACGCACGCGGTCTCGCTCGGCGGCGTCGACACGCTGATCCAGCACCCGGCGTCGCTCACCCACCGGCCGGTGGCCGCCGACGCCAAGCCACACGCCTCGGTGCTGCGGCTGTCCATCGGCCTCGAGGACGCCGAGGACCTTCGAGCCGACCTTGAACGGGCCCTTAAGCGCGCCTGATCCCCGATTCTCAGACTATTGACCGACCGGAGCGCCGGGGGTACGTTGCGAGCCAATGGTTAGGGAAGTTTACTAACTATGGCTCTCACCCACCCACCGTCCAGGCTCCGAAGAGGTCATTCCGAGTATGAATCCGATACGCACTGGTCCCGCGCGCCTCGCCGTCGGCGCGGTGGCGGCGACCGGCCTGGCCGCGGGCGGCGTGCTGCTGGCGTCCGGCACCAGCCAGGCCGCCGGCAGCTCGCTGCCCGCGCACTTCTCCGCCCCGTACCTGCAGATCGCCTCGTCCGACGCCGGGGACATGGCCAAGGACAAGTCGGCCAGCGGCGACCCGTACTACACGCTCGCGTTCCTCACCCCGAAGAGCGGCTGCACCGCCGAGTGGGAGGACAACGGCGACTCGGTCGGCGCGTTCACCAGCCAGATCTCCGCGCTCCAGTCCGCCGGCGGCAACGTGCTGATCTCCTTCGGCGGCGCGTCCGGCGGCGAGCTGGCGCAGACCTGCACCTCGGCCTCGAAGCTGGAGGCCGCGTACGCCAACGTGGTCAAGACCTACGGCGTCAACCGGCTCGACTTCGACATCGAGGGCTCGGTGCTCGACGACGGTTCGGCCAACTCGCGGCGCGACCAGGCGCTGGCGAAGCTCCAGGCGGCCGACCCCTCGGTGCAGATCGACTTCACCATCCCGGTGGACCCGACCGGCCTCGAGTCGAACGCGGTGAACCTGCTCAAGGGCGCCAAGAGCGCCGGGGTCAAGGTCACCATCGTCAACATCATGACGATGGACTTCGGCGACGGGCAGAACCCGCTCAAGGACGCCGAGTCGGGCGCGACCGCCACCGAGAAGCAGATCCACAGCGTCTACGGCGGCAGTTCCGCGGCCGACTGGGGCATGCTCGGCCTGACCCCGATCGCCGGTCGGAACGACGACAACGAGAACTTCACCCAGTCCGACGCCAAGACCCTCGAGTCGTTCGCGGCCTCGAACGGCGTGGGCGAGCTGGCGTTCTGGGAGGTCGACCAGTACGACAAGCCGCTCGGCTACGCGTACTCGAAGGTCTTCAACAAGATCACCGGCTGACGGCCCGCGACGCGGCTGACCGGCAGGCCTACGCGCCGGACAGCCGCGTCGCTCGACCCGGGAATAACGACACGGTTTCGTTGGCTAAATGTCTTGTGATTGAAGAAAAGCTCCCGGTGATCGACCTTTCCGCGGCGGACGACCCGGCCCGCGTCGAGGCGTTCCGCGAGGCCCTGCACGACGCCGCACACGAGGTCGGCTTCTTCCAGCTCGTCGGGCACGGGATCGAGCCCGAGGAGTCGGACGCGCTGCTCGCCCTCGTCCGCCGCTTCTTCGCCCTTCCCGAAGCGGACCGGCTGACGCTCAGCAACCTCGACTCGCCGCACTTCCGCGGCTACACCCGGATCGGCCACGAGCTGACCGGCGGACGCTCGGACTGGCGCGACCAGCTCGACATCGGGCCCGAACTGCCGCCACTCGTGCTCTCGCCGCACGACCCGGCGTACCTGTGGCTGCAAGGCCCGAACGCGTGGCCCGAATCCCTCCCCGAGCTGCGCGAGGGCATCCTCGGCTGGCAGGACCGGCTGGCCGCCGTCGCGCACCGGCTGCTGCGGGAACTGCTCGTCTCGCTCGGCGCGCCGCGCACGTTCTTCGACGCGGCGTTCGCCGAGAAGCCGCACCTGCACACCAAGCTCGTGCGCTACCCCGGCCGCGCGCCGGACGGCTCCGAGCAGGGCGTCGGCTGGCACAAGGACTACGGTTTCCTCACGCTGCTGCTCCAGGACGAGCACGGCGGACTTCAGGTGCAGCGCGAGGACGGCGGCGTCATCCACGTCGATCCGCTGCGCGGCGGATTCGTCGTCAACCTCGGCGAGCTGCTGGAGATCGCGACGGACGGCTACCTCCTCGCCACCAACCACCGCGTGGTCAGCCCGGCGTCGGGTGCGGAACGCTTCTCAGTGCCCTTCTTCTACAACCCGCGGCTCGACGCGCGGATCGAACCGGTGCCCGGCGACTACCTGGCCGAGGCGCCCGGCGTGGTGCGCGACCCGGCGAACGCGCTCTACGACGTCTTCGGCTGGAACGAGCTCAAGGGCTATCTGCGTTCGCACCCGGAGGTCGCGCGCAAACACCACCCCGACGCGGCCGAACGATTTCCGGTCAGGTGAGGGAAAATTGAGGACTCGCTGAAGCCGAGTTCCCTCCGGTGGCGTCTGTGATGGACGGGACCCCTACGCTGGGCCCTGATCCACCCGCACATGCCCACCCACCCGGAGGTATCTATGCGATTGCGGTCACTGCTGGGCCGCGGCGCGGTCGTCGGCTGCGTGCTGGCGACCCTGCCGGCCCAAGCCGCGTTCGCCGCGACGCCCGCGACCGACGGCTCGCCAGGATCCGTCACGGTCGTCACCACCACACCATCCGACCAGGTCGGCGGCCTGCCGGCGTCCACGCTGGACGGCAAGACCGAGTACATCCCGCAGGGCACGAAGACGGTCGTTACGAACGCAGCCGGTATGAGCGCGGCCGGTACGCTCAAATCCTCGTCCTCGGCGGCTTCGAAGTCTGACGGGACCCCGGCCACCGGCTACGACGTCTCCTGGCCGGAGTGCGGCGGGGCCATGCCGCCGAGTTCGTCCGTCGCCATCGTCGGCGTGGACGACGGCCACCTGTTCAGCCAGAACCCGTGCTTCGACCAGGAGCTCGCCTGGGCCTCCACGGCCTCGGAACAGGGCCTGTACATGGTCGTCGACTCGCCGATCGGCTGGACGTCGCCACACGTCCTGCAGTACGCGTACCACGGCCCGGCGGGCGATTGCACCGCGAGCGAGTACGCGTGCCTGTCGTTCAACTGGGGCTACAACGCGGCGACCTACGCCGTCCAGTGGGCCGAGTCGCAGGGCGCGGACACGTCGCAGTGGTGGCTCGACACCGAGCTGCCCACCTCGACCAGCATCGACCCGCCCGGCGCGGACTGCTACGCGCCGAACTTCTGGGTCTGCGACCCGACGTACAACGACATCGTCATCCAGGCCGCGGCCGCCGTGCTGCACGCCGACGGCAAGACGGTCGGCGTGTACTCGACGAAGACCCAGTGGCAGTCGATCACCGCCGGCATGCCGTTCGCCGGACCGATCTGGATCGCGGGCTACGACCACCCGGCCGCGACCTACTGCGACCCGGCCAACGCGTCCACCTACTGGTTCGCGCTGAGCGAGCCGCAGCTGGTGCAGAGCCTGCCGACCACGTTCGACCCGGACACCGACTGCTGATTCAGCGTCGGATTCGGCGTCTGATCCGGCTTCAGGTGACCGACATGGGCCGGGCTCAGCCGACGGTGAGCACGATCTTGCCGCGGCCGTGCCCGGCCTCGCTCTGCCGCTGCGCCTCGGCGGCCTGGTCGAGCGGGAACGTGGCGGTGACCGTGGCCCGCAGTTCGCCCCGCACGACCCGCGCCGCGAGGTCCTCCAGGAGCTCTGTGGACGCGACCGAGGCACCGGGGCCGCCGCCGGAGAACGTGACGCCGAGCTTCTCCGCACCCTGATAGTCGGCGATCGTGACGATCCGCTCCGTGGTGCCGCCGCGCAGCTCGATCGACTCCGGCAGCGCGCCGCGTCCGGCGATGTCGAACACCGCGTCCACGCCCTCGGGAGCCAGCGCGCGCACCCGCTCGACCAGCCCGTCGCCGTACAGCGTGGGCTCGCCGCCGAGTGACGCGACGTACTCCTGGTTCGACGGCCCGGCCGTACCGATCACCCGCGCTCCGCGAGCCACGCCCAACTGCACGGCGAACGTGCCGACGGCCCCGGCCGCGCCGTGTACCAGCAGCGTCTCGCCCGACTTCACCTCGAGCAGCCGCAGCACGCGCTCCGCCGTCTCACCGCCGACCGGCAGCGCCACCGCGTCCACGAAGGAGACCTCAGCGGGCTTGACCGCGTACGTCGTGAGGATCGCCTGTTCGCAGTAACCGCCGCCGCGCGTCCAGCCGAACACTTCGTCACCCGGACGTACGTACGTCACCTCGGCGCCGACCTCCTCGACGACGCCCGCGGCCTCGTTGCCCGGGATCGCGGGCAGCTTCGCGGGCATGCTCGGGCGCATGAGGCCGCGCCGGACCTTGTAGTCGAACGGGTTGACGCCCGCCGCGTGCACGCGGATGCGCACCTGCTTGGGACCGGGCGTGGGCGTGTCGACCTCGGCCACGTGCAGGACCTCGGGACCGCCGAAGTCCTCGAAGATAACGGCCTTCATCAAGGGGCTCCTCTCGTCCCGCGCAATCCTAGTTGCGCCTCGCGGACCCCGCTCGTTCACTCCGCCGCGGCGTGCTTCTCCAGCTTCACGCGCCGGGAGCCGACCGGCCACCTGAATCAGAGATCGAAGTACCATCGCGTCGGCCACGTCGGCTACGCTGCCCGGCGGCACCGACCCGCGGTGCACGACGCTCGCCTATCCGACCAGCGCCGGAGCCATCATCGGCGACCCCAGGACGCTTGGCAGTACCGGCATGCACTGCCTGGACATGGGCTTCATCGACCGGAACATCAAGACCACTGACGGTGCCGAATCTGACCGACACCGATCTGACCGCGATCTACGAGTGCAACGCCTCGCTGATCAACTCCTCCGACAGCGGACCGGTCACCTGGAACGAGGTCGGCGGCACCAGCACCGACCAGATCGTCCCCGTGCTGCCGCAGTCCACGTCGGGCGTCCGCGCCGACTGGTTGGCCGACATCGGGGTGAGCACCCTGGGCTCCTGCGTGATCAACGGTACCTACAACGGCGTCTCGATCCAGGAGAACGAGGACCAAGGGCCGCCCGGACGTCCGCGGCACGCTGCTGCTCAGGGAGATCGACGGCAAGGCCCCGCTGACCTCGACCGACGTGGTCAACGTGAGCGGCACGTCGGCGTTCCCCGCCAGGTGCGTCCACGGAGAGTACGCGGTGACACTCAACGCGGGCACAGCCTCGGCCCCGAAGGTATCGGTCACGCCGATCGACCTGACCAAGCTCCTCGGCCAGGGCAACAGTGCCGGTTGGATCTGCGGCACCACCGCTGCGGCCGGCATCAAGTTCTTCGGCTTCGCCACGGCCTCGAACTGCGACGCGCTGACCGGTCAGTGAGTCGCGAGCGCTGAGAACTGCTGCGAATCGCGACGAACCGCTACGCGAGGCGGACCAACTCCATCGCGTCGATGACATCGCGTTCGGCGACGGCGTCGATCTCGCTGATCCGCCCGTCGCGGAAGGTGAGGCGGAGCACGAGCAGGACCTGGTCGTGCGGGGCGACGAGGACGGCGAGTTCGCCGTCGGCCAGGGCCGGCTTCGCGGCCTGGGCGCGGCCGCAGAACTGCTCGGCGACGCGGCGGGCACCGCGGGACTCGAACTCGACGTCGCCGCCCAGGCGCACGGCCGCCTCGTCGCCGCGGATCACGACGTCGGGGTCGAGCACGGTGAGTAAGGCCTCGAAGTCGCCGCCGCGGGAGGCGGCGAGGAAGGCGTCGACCACCTCGCGGCGGCGCGCCTGGTCCGCCTCGACGGCGGCGGACTGGCCGTGGACGCGGCGGCGGGCGCGGCTGGCGAGTTGGCGGGCGGCGGCGGGAGTGCGGTCGACGACCGGTGCGATCTCCTCGAAGGACACGCCGAACAGGTCGTGCAGCACGAAGGCGAGCCGCTCGGCGGGCGAGAGAGTGTCGAGGACGACGAGCAGCGCCAGGCCGACGGTGTCCGCGAGCAGCGCCTCTTCCTCGGGATCCGGGCTCGCCGCCGTCGCCATCGCCGCGGCCTCGATGCGCTCCTGCTCCGGCAGCAGCATCCCGGCCGGGTCCTCGCGGCGCGCCTTGCGGCTGCGCAACTGGTCCAGGCAGACGCGTGCGACGACCGTGGTCAGCCAGCCGCTGACGTTCGCGACCTCGCCGGTGTCCGTGCGGGCCAGCCGCAGCCACGCCTCCTGGACCGCGTCCTCGGCCTCGGGCAGCGTTCCGAGCATCCGGTACGCGACCCCGCGCAGCCGTGCCCGATCCCTCTCGAACCGCGCGGCCAGCGCATCCTGCACGTTCGCGTCCGGCGCGTGGTCCCGCGCGTGCGCCCCGTTTGCCATGATCCTCAGTCTCCCATCGCGAGCCTTCACCGTGGTGACGTACACGGCGCGACGAATGTGACAGGACGACGAGACGCGACTGCCCGACTATTCGCCGAGCTCCTTGGCCGGCGGGGTGAACAGGTGCAGCCGGTCCAGAACCTCGCCCGGATCGCCGGTCCAGTCCAGCGCGGCCATCTCGCTCAGTGTTCTGCGACCGGAGAGCATCCTGACCAGCTCGAAGTCGTTCGTCCGCAGCGTGGCGACCGGCTCGCCGACCCCGATCACCCAGTCACCGGTCGGGGTCACCGCGCGGACGGCCGGGGCGAGCTCGACTTTGCGCCAGGCGCGGATGAGCAGGTCGGTCAGCGTCGCCGCGACCACCGGCGTCGTCGGGCAGCCGCGGAACTGCGGCAGGCGCAGGGCGCCGAGCACGTCCTGTTCGTGGTTCCATGCGTCGAAGACCATCAGGTTGTATCGGTAGCCCTTCTCCCCGGCGAGGCGCTCTTCGAGCTCCGGGCCGCGCTCTGCCCACTCCTCGCACAGCTCCGGGAGCCCGCGGTCCGCGCGATCGGCGACCTGCCGCGCGGTGTCGTCGTCCGTGGCGCGGCCGGTCAGCTTGCCGTCGAGCACCTCCGCGCACACACCCGCGAGGTGCGCGTACGTGTCGCGCACCGTCCACGCGGGAAGCGCGGGCACCGGCGCGGCCGTCTGGTCCCCGGTCAGCCCGGCGCCGAATTCGATCATGCGCGTGCGTACGGTGCGATAACACTCAGCGGTATCCATGCCGCGAGCGTAGCGCTACTGGTGGGTAACTAAGAAGACGCCCGCGACGCGTCGATATCCGTGCCGATCTCCGTCTCGACCCCCGTCTCCGGCGACCGGTTCTGCACCGACATGCCGTCGAGCGCCCCGGTGCCCTTCATGTCCAGCAGCAGAATCGCGTCGTAGTCCGCCGTGTCGGGCTCGGCCGAGTAGACGACCATCCGCAGGTCCTGCGTCCGCACGACTTCCAGCACCTCGTGGCTCAGCGTGATCGTGCCGACCTCCGGGTGGATGAACGTCTTCTGGCCGTAGCCGACCTTCCGCACGTCGTAGCGCTCCCACATCCGGCTGAAGTCAGGGCTCTTCACCACGAGCTCGCCGACCAGCGCGACCAGGTCCGGCGTGTCCGGCGCCGACCCGACGACGGCGCGCAGGTGGGCCACGCAGGCGCGGGCCTTGGTCTCCCAGTCGGGCCACAGGTCCCGCGCGTACGGGTGCAGGAACGTGTAGCGGATCGTGTTGCGCTGCCTGGCCGGCCAGTCGGCCATGCCCGGCATCAGATACGTGCCGCCCGGATTCGCCGCCAGCACGTCGTTCGTCCGGCCGATCACGTACGCGGGACACGGACGGACCGCCTCCAGCATGCGCAGCAGCGTCGGGCGCACGTTCCGCGACGCGGCCGGTCGCGGGTCCGCCGCCATGCCGCGCGCCGCCTGCTCCGCGAGGTTTCGCAGGTACGCGGTTTCCTCCGCGTCCAGTCGCAGCGCGCGGGCGAGCGCGTCGAGCACGGACGGGCTCGGGCGAGTCTCTTTGCCGCGCTCAAGCCGGATGTAGTAGTCGATGCTCACGCCCGCGACCGCGGCGAGCTCCTCGCGCCGCAGGCCCGGGGTACGTCGCGTCCCGGAGCCGCTGGGTAGGCCCAGTTCTGCCGGGGTCACGGCGGCTCGCCGCGCACGCAGGAAGCGGCCAAGTTCGGCGGCGGTCTGCTCGGTCATGATCCGAGTCTCGCAAACGACTCCGGCGTGCGAAAGGCGCGAGGGGGGCAATGGCACACCCCCGAACAGCGCGGTCTGTTTCCGCTCGCGCGGCTTCGGCACGCTGGGATCAGCGGCCGATCCGAACGGTGGGCCGCGCAGAGAGGGGACTCACGGTGACCACCACAGTAGAACGCTGCGACGCCGATCAGGCGGTCGCAGTTCCGCAGCGCACGGGCTCACCCCGCCTGACGCTGTTCGCCGCGCTGCTCGGCTTCGTCATGATCGCCATCGACGCCTCGGCCGTGAACGTGGCGCTGCCCAGCGTCGGGCGCGGGCTCGGCGGCTCGACGGCCGGCCTGCAGTGGATCGTCGATGCCTACACGCTGATGTTCGCGGCGCTGCTGCTCTCGGCCGGCGCGTTCTCGGACCGGCTCGGCGCGAACCGCGTGTACGCCTGGGGTGCGGCCGTGTTCACGCTCGCGTCGGCGGCGTGCGGGCTCGCGCCCTCGCTCGGCTTTCTGATCGGTGCGCGGCTGGCCCAGGGCACAGCGGCCGCGGTGATGCTCCCGGCCTCGCTCGCCATGGTGCGGCAGGCCTTTCCGGACGCCGTCGCCCGCGGCCGCGCGATCGCGCAGTGGACGATGAGCGGGGCCGCCGCGACCGCTCTCGGTCCGGTGCTCGGCGGGGCGCTGACCAGCTCCGTCAGCTGGCGCTCGATCTTCTTTCTCAATCTGCCGGTCGGCCTGGTCATCCTGCTGGCCGTCGTGCGCACGCCCGCCTCGCCGCGCCGTCCGGCGCCACTCGACCTGCCGGGCCAGCTCACCGCGATCCTCGGCCTCGGCGCGCTGACGTACGGCGTGATCGAAGGTGGCGCGCACGGTCTAAGCCGCCCCGGGCCGCTCGTCAGCCTCATGATCGCAGTGCTCTCCTTCGCCGCCTTCGCAGTCGTCGAACACCGCGCGGCCGAGCCGATGCTGCCGCTGGGCCTGCTCAGGGAGCGCGTGGTGGCCGTCTGCCTAGCCGTCGGCTTCGTGGTCAACGCCGCGTACTACGGACTGATCTTCGTCTTCGGACTGTTCGCGCAGGACATCCTCGGCCGCTCGGCCGTAGGTTCCGGCCTGATCTTCCTGCCGACCGCTGTCCTGTGCTCGATGACGAACCTCGCCTCGGCACGTGTCGCGGCCCGGCACGGCGCGCGGGTCCCGGTACTCGTCGGCCAGATCGCCTGCGCGCTCGGCCTGCTGATCCTGCTGCTGGTCGACGGCCACACCAGTGCCCTGACGCTGGCGATCCTGCTGCTGCCGCTCGCCGGCGGCCTCGGCTTCGCGGTGCCCTCGCTCACCGCGCTGATGCTCGGCGGCCTCGCCCCGGAGCGCGCGGGGCTGGCCGGGGGAGTGCTCAACTCCTTCCGGCAGACCGGCGGCGCGCTTGCCGTCGCGGGCTTCGGCGCGCTCGTCGCCAACCAGGCGAGCTTCGTGACCGGACTGCACACCAGCCTCATCATCTGCATCGCACTCTTGGCGGTGACGGCCATGGCGACACTGGCCCTGCCGAAGGTACGGTGAGCAGATGCCCCAAGCCTACGGCGACTACCAGCATGAGATTTACTTCAATGCTCTGCAGGGCGTGCTCCCCGAGCTGCCCATGGCCCACGCGGAGCTCGAAGAACGCGCGCGGGCCACGCTCGCGCCCTCGGTCTGGTCGTACGTCGCCGGAGGAGCGGGGGACGAGACGACCCAGCGGGCGAACGTCGAGGCGTTCACCCGCTGGGGCCTGGTTCCGCGGATGCTCGTCGGGGCCAAGCAGCGGGACTTCTCGGTGGAACTGTTCGGCCACCGCTATCCGACGCCGCTGCTGCTCGCCCCGATCGGCGTCCTCGGGCTGTGCGCGCAGGACGGCCACGGCGACCTGGCCACGGCGCGGGCCTCGGCCGAGCTGGACGTGCCGATGATCGCCTCGACCCTCTCCGTGGATCCGCTTGAGGACGTGGCCAAGGAGCTCGGCGAGACCCCGGGCTTCTTCCAGCTCTACACGCCGACCGACCGCGAGCTCGCCGCCAGCCTCGTGCACCGCGCGGAGGCCGCCGGCTACCGCGGCATCGTCGTCACGCTGGACACCTGGATCCCCGGCTGGCGGCCGCGCGACCTGAGCACGGGCAACTTCCCGCAGCTGCGCGGGCACTGCCTGGCGAACTACTTCTCCGACCCGGTCTTCCGCTCCCGGCTCGCCCAGCCGCCCGAGGAGAATCAGGGTGCCGCGATCCTGCACTGGGCCGGGACCTTCGGCAATCCGCTGACCTGGGACGATCTGCCGTGGCTCAGGTCACTGACGAAGCTGCCGCTGATCCTCAAGGGCCTGTGCCACCCCGACGACGTACGCCGGGCCAAGGATGCGGGCGTGGACGGAATCTATTGTTCGAACCACGGCGGCCGACAGGCGAACGGCGGCCTGCCCGCGCTCGACGCGCTGCCCGGAGTGGTCGAGGCGGCCGACGGGCTGCCGGTGCTGTTCGACTCGGGCGTGCGCTCGGGGGCCGATGTGATCAAGGCCCTGGCGCTCGGCGCGACGGCGGTCGGGATCGGCCGGCCGTACGCCTACGGGCTGGCGCTCGGCGGCGTCGCGGGGCTCGTGCACGTGCTGCGCGGCCTGCTCGCCGAGGCCGACCTGATCATGGCCGTGGACGGATACCCGACGCGCGACTCGCTCACCCCGGACACCCTGCGCAGGGTGGGGTGAGCGAACCGCGCGCCGATCCGGTGTATCAGGCGGTGGCGATCGCCGGGTCGCTGGTGCTCGTGCGGCCGGTCTCCACGTGGCCGGCGAAGCGGCGCAGGTAGTCCGAGTCGCTGGAGATCTTCACCGACACGTCGTACCAGCCGTTGGCCCGGTCGGTGAGCACGGTGTGCTCGAAGCTGCCGCCCGGACGCACCCGGAAGGTGGCGTGGCCGCCCTGGTTGCCGTACGCGTCGGTCAGGGTGATCTCGATCGAGTACTCGGCGTGGTTGACGAAGCTCAGCAGCACCTCGCCCTTGCCGCTGCCCAGGTGACGCGCCGTCACGTCGAGCCCGGCCACCGGACCCGAGCCGCTGACCTCGCGCAGGAAGCCGTTCGGGCCGTGCACCTCGTAGGCGTAGCCCGAGCCGACCGCCCACTTGCCGGTCAGCTTCTTCCCGGCCGAGACCGTGTAGTCCCACGGGCCGGTGGCGTCGGTCGAGGACACGACGTGGAACGCGGCGCCGACCGAGCCGAAGTTCGCGAAGTCCAGCTCGACCTGACCGAGCGTCACCTTGGCGTCCACGGCCAGGTTGTAGGGCAGCGGCCGGGCCGGCCGCAGGCCCGGCTCCTGCACCGGCATGACCTGGTCGGTCGGCACGGCCGGCACGTAGCTCGTGTGGCGGGCGCGGTCGGCCGGGACGTAGGCCGAGGTGCTCGGCAGGTCGCGCGGCTCGCCGCCCTCCTTCGAGAAGTCGAAGGCCGAGGACAGGTCGCCGCAGACGGTGCGCCGCCAGTCCGAGACGTTCGGCTCGTGCACGCCGAAGCGCTTCTCGACGAAGCGGATGATCGAGGTGTGGTCGAAGACCTCGGAGTTGACGTAGCCGCCGGTGCTCCACGGGGAGACGACGACCATCGGCACGCGCGGGCCGACACCGTAGGGGCCGGCGACGAACTCGGAGTTGCCCGGGAAGACGTCCAGGCTCACGTCCACCGTCGAGGCGCCGTTGGCCGCGGAGGTCGGCGGCGCCGGTGTGACGTCGTGGTCGAAGAAGCCGTCGTTCTCGTCGAAGGTGATGAAGAGCGCGGTCTTGCTCCACGCGTCCGGGTCGGCGGTCAGCGCCTCGAGGACCTGCGCGATGTACCAGGCGCCGTAGTTGGCGGGCCAGTTCGGGTGCTCGCAGAACGCCTCGGGCGCGACGATCCAGGAAACCTGCGGGAGCTTGCCGCCCTGCACGTCCGACTTGAGGATGTCGAAGAAGTCGAGGGTGCCGGTGGCGTTCGTGTCGGTGCCGGTCTTGGCCTTGTCGGCGAGCGGGGTGCCGGCGGCGGCGTTCTGGTACTGGTGGAAGTACAGCAGCGAGTTGTCGCCGTAGTTGCCGATGTACGCGTCGTTCGTCCAGCCCCAGGAGTCGGCCGCGTCGAGGCCGGTGCCGACGTCCTGGTAGATCTTCCAGGACACGCCCGCCGCCTCGAGCTTCTCGGGGAAGGTGCCCCAGCCGTAGCCCGCCTCGGCGTTGTCCAGCACCGGGCCGCCGCCCTGGCCGTCGTTGCCGACGTAGCCGGTCCACATGTAGTAGCGGTTCGGGTCGGTCGGGCCGAGCAGCGAGCAGTGGTAGGCGTCGCAGATGGTGAACGCGTCGGCCAGCGCGTAGTGGAACGGAATGTCTTCGCGGTCCAGGTACGCCATCGTCGTGGTGCCCTTGGCGGCGATCCACTCGTTCCAGGCGCCGCCGTTGCGGGCCTGGTGCGTGCTGTTCCAGTCGTGTGCGAGGTCCTCGATGAACTGCAGGCCGAGGTTCGACGCGCTCGGGTGGAACGGCAGCAGGGTGCCGGTGCCGTTCGGCTGGTGGAAGATGGACTGGCCGGAGGGCAGCGTCACCGGGCGCGGGTCGCCGTAGCCGCGCACGCCGCGCAGTGTGCCGAAGTAGTGGTCGAAGGACCGGTTCTCCTGCATCAGGATGACGATGTGCTCGACGTCCTGGATGGTGCCGGTGGTCCGGGACGCCGGGATCGAGGCGGCCTTCGCGATCGAGGTGGACAGGATGGACGCGGCCGCGGCTCCTCCGGACAGCTGGATGAAGCGGCGGCGGTTGGTATTGACGGCCATGGAGAGCGCGGGCCTTTCTGGAGCGGGACGGGGCGGGTGGCGCGGGCTCCAGTGTGCTGGACGTAGTGCCCGTACGGGGCGCCTGTATAGGGAAGGGACGGCGAAGAATCTTGGAAACGTGTATGAACAAGTCACATGTCGGTAAACGAGATCGGGTCCGCGGCGGGCGGACCGACCCCGCATAGGGGAACGCGCATGCTGATGCGGGGTGGCCGGGGTGGACGGCGGCCTCGGGTCGTCCGCGGCGCATCCGTCGGGGTGGGTCAGGCGTTGCGGTCCGCATCGTGCCCACCGCGGCACTGTGCCGCAGGGCTCGTATCCATGTTCGCAAAACCTTGATCATCCCGCTCCCGCGGGGATCGGTGCGGGTATCGACGTCGGGATAGGGGCTGGAAAAACCGCGAAGAAGAGGCATAATCCAAGCAGTTCCGCGGCGGCGTATGGGCCTTGATCACTCAACGTCATGGTGAACGTCATGGTGGGTGCGGACGGTGGGTTGGAAACCTGGTGGGGTTTCCATCTCGGGTGCGGGAACTGAAGGGGACAATGATGTCGATATCGATGGTTGCCGCGAGAGCTGAGAAAGAGCTCGCGATCCAACTGCCAGGCGGCCGGGACGGCCGTGATCCGGAGCGTGCCATCAAGCGCGGGCCCAGCCGGCTTCCGCGCGAGTTCATCCTGGCCACGCAGCGCGACCGGCTGTACGACGGTCTGGTGCGGACCGTCGCCGCGCACGGTTACGCGAACGCGACGGTGACCGAGATCTGCCGTGCCGCGGGCGTCACCCGGCCGGCTTTCTACGAGCACTTCGACGGAAAGGAGGCGGCGTTCCTGGCCGCCTACACGCGCGGCACCGATCTGCTGCTGGGAGTGCTCGAGCGCGAATACCGCGAGGGTTCGCACGATTGGCACTCGGCGGTGTGGCGGCATCTGGAAAGCCTGCTGGAGATTCTCGCGGGCACTCCGGCGTTCGCGGAGGCGGCGATCGTGGAAATCGAGATGGTCGGCGCGGATGCGCGGCGCAAGCGTGCCGAACTGCTGAACCGCTTCCGCGGTTTCTTCTCGGGCGCGCCCGAGCTGCCCAAGCAGGTGGACCGCGGCACCGTGATCGACACCGTCATCGGCGGCGTCTACGCGGCGATCTACCAGCGCATCGCGATCGGAAGGGCGACGGACCTGCCGGACCTGCTGCCCTCGCTCGCGTACTACGTGCTCACGCCCTTCGGCCTGGCGGTGCCGCCCGGAGCGAGGGTGGGGGCGGTGGGAGCGGCGGCGTCGAAGTCGGTGCACTACCCGAGCACGCCGAGTTCCTCGATGCCGCTGTTTCTGACGGCGGATCAGGAATAGGGCCGGGCCGCCTTCCGGCTTGTGGTTCGCGTACGGCCCGGTGCTTCGCCGGCGCTTCGCGCCGGGCCTCGTTCGCGTAGAAGTCAGACGCCGCGCGCTCGCACGATCGCGCGTGCCGTGCGCGCGGCTTTCTCCTCCGTGTCCGCGAGGGCGCCCCTGCCGATGCCGAAAAGGCCCTGGCGCAGGAACACGGCGAGGCCGTGCGCGGACGCGGCGACGCGCAGCAGTAGGTCGAGCGCGGCGTCCCCGTCCGTATCCGTATCCGTATCCCCGGCCGGGGCCAGCCGACGGACGATCGGCAGCAGGAGTTCGGACACCTCGTCACCGGCCGCCGAAAGCTCGGCGAACCTGGATTTGTCCAGGCCCGCGCTGAAGGTGATGTCGAACAACGCCGGTTCCTCGGCGGCGAAGCGCACGTAGGCGGCCGCGAAAGACGCCAGTTGCTCGCAGGGATCCGCGCTGCCGCTCACCGCCGCGGCGAAGCGGTCGCGTTGCCCGCGGTATCCCCTGATGGCGAGCTCGGCCAGCAACGTCTCCCGGTCGGCGAAGTGCTTGTACGGCGCCGCGACGCTCACCCCCGCCCGGCGGCTGGCCTCGGCCAGCGTGAACCCGTGCGGGCCGCGTTCCCCGACCAGGGCGAGGGCTGCCCGCAGCAGGGCGTTGCGCAGGTCGCCGTGGTGGTGGCCGACGGGTCGCGGCTTGACAGGAGAACTCATGGCACTAAGGTTAACACCACTTACCAGGTGAAAGCTATTAACCACGGGAGTCGTGATGACCGCAGTCCGGTTCCACCACATCAGCCTTTCCGTCGCCGACCTGGCCGCCCAAGAGGCCTGGTACGGCGGCGCCTTCGGGCTCACCCACGTCGACGAGCGCTTGGAGATGCCCGAGGCGGGCGTGCGCACCGTCGTCCTGAGCGATGCCACGGCCGCTGTGCGCGTGGAGTTCGTCGAACGTCCCGCGTCGAGCCCCGTCGCGCACACCGACCCCTTCGCCGCCACCGCCGCGCAGACCTTCACCCACCTCGCGCTCCAGGTCGCGAACCTCGACGCCGCCTTCGCCCGCCTGACCGGCGAATGCGGCGCCGCCACGGTCTCGCCGCCCGCCCCCGGCGTGACCGAAGGCATGCGCTACGCCTACATCACCGACCCGGAGGGCAACCTCCTCGAACTGATCGAAACCTCACAGGTCTGATGCACGGCCTAGCCCAGCGGCTGGTCCGACGCCGGAATGATGCGAGCACTGAGATCCGGCTCCGCCATCTCCGGATCGAAGGGGAACATCGGCCGCAGGATCCGGTGATGGCCGAGCCGGGTGAGGTCCTGGTCCACGCCGCCCGGAGTGAGCGCGAGCCGCCAGTCCGCCGCCATCGCGAACAGCTCCGGCTCGAGGTAGCCGATCTTCACGACGACGACGGCGGCGGAACGCGGGTCGAGGTTCAGATCGGTGAAGTCATGCTCGTGGTGGTACGGCTTGCGCAGTCGCGTGAGGATCGCGTGCACACTGCCGACGCGGAGCACGACCTCCGATTCGGCGTCACGGTCGCCGTGCCGGATCGCGTGCACGACGCCGGTCATCATGAGCGGACCCGCGTGCCGATCGTCCACGGCGGCCCCCGCGGTCACGGTCACGGTCGCGCCGACCCCGGCACGTACCGCTTCGTCGACCGCCTGCGGGCCTGGCACTGAGGCGTAGATGACGACCGGTCCTCCGGGATCCTTGAACTCGGGTCGGGCGAATAGCCGAGTCAGTCCCCAGGTCACGTCGCCCGCGCCGCCTGCGGTCGGATTGTCGCCGCTGTCGCTCACGAAGAACGGCCGCGCCGTGGACGCGAGCGCTTCGTCGAGGCAGTCGCCGAAGCTGCCGGTCGGGGCGACGAACGCGAACTCGCGCCGAGCGTCCCAGAAGGCGCGCGCCAAGCGCCCGGCTCCTGCCGTGACGACCGCCTCGTCCTGGCCGGTGACGACGACCGCGGCACGATTGCGCGGCTCGTCGGCCCACGCGTAGCCGACCCAGATCGCCGCGTCGATCACACCGTCCTCGGCCTCCACCTCGGGCACGGCCGCGTAGATGCCGCGCGCGGGCTCGATGCGGGTCGAGGTCTGCTCCCCGGCCAACAGCACCGGCACCGGAATCCACGCCTTGACCGGCAATGGCGCGCCCGAGGTCAGCAGCTCGACGAGGTTGTGGAGCGCGCGTTCCTTGGTGTCGAGGTAGTCCTCGTGCGGGGCCATCCGGTAACAGGTGATCAGGTCGCTCTGGTGGACGAGTTCGCGCGAGACGTTGCCGTGCAGATCCATCGAGGTCGACACGACGACGTCCGGCCCGATGACGTCGCGGATCCGCGCGAGCAGCAGCGCCTCGGCGTCGTCGATCCCTTCGACGGTCATCGCACCGTGGATGTCGTACCAGAGGCCGTCGAGCGGCGGCATCGCGGCGAGCCGTTCGATCAGCTCGTCGGAGAGTTCCGCGAACGCCTCGGCCGCGACGATTCCGCCGGGCAGCGCCTTGCCGAGCAGCGCGCCCCTCCACTCGGCGACCTCGCGCAGCGCGGTGCCGGGGGCGAGGAAGGGGTACCGTCCGAGGATCTCGTCGCCGCGCTGCGGGTGGAACGCGGGGGCGTGCGTACGCGCGGGGGAGAAGGTCGAGGACTCGATGCCGAGGCCGGCGATGGCGATCAGCGGGCGGGCGACGGGCTTGCGGTGGGTCATGCGCACGATTATTTCCGCTCCGCCGCTCGCACGTCGCGCAGTGCTACGATCGACGACATGCGCAACGCGACTCAGCTCCGTAGCTGGTGGCGCCCCTAACCGGGCGGCACCATACTTCCGCGCATCCTGAGCATTCGCGGCCGCCCACTCCGGGCGGCCGTTTCGCATTCTCCCGCGTCCGCAGCCGTCCGGCAGCTATCCGGCACCGGTAGACAAACCCTCTGCGACGTAGGGAACACTCATGGCCCGCCGACTGACTGGCTTCACCCCCTCCGGCGACCTGCACCTCGGCAACCTGATCGGCGCCATCCGCCCGATCGTCGAGGCTCAGCGGTTCGCTGCCGACCCCGCCGAGACCGTCATCTTCGTTTCCGACCTGCACGCCCTGACCCTCGAACACGACCCCGCTACCGTACGGCGACGTACCCTCGAGTTCGCGAAGCTGCTCCTCGCCGCGGGCACGGACCCGGACCAGTGCGTCTTCCTGGTCCAATCGCACGTGCCGCAGCACGCCGAGATCCACTACCTGCTCGAATGCGCCACCGGATACGGCGAGGCCCAGCGGATGATCCAGTTCAAGGAGAAGTCCGCGAAGCAGCAGCACGTGCGCATGTCCCTGCTGACCTATCCGATCCTGATGGCCGGGGACATCCTGCTCTATGACACGGATGAGGTCCCGGTCGGCGAGGATCAGAAGCAGCACGTCGAGCTCGCCCGCGACATCGCAGGACGCTTCAATTCGCGCTACGGCCAGACCTTCACGCTGCCGCGCGTGGTCAACCCGCCGGTGGCCGCCCGCCTGAAAGACCTGGCGTCGCCCGAGGACAAGATGAGCAAGTCCAGCGCGTCCGCGGCAGGAGTGCTGCTCCTGCTGGACGACGAGACAGCCCTGCGCCGCAAAGTGATGCGCGCGGTTACCGACACCGGGAGCGACGTGCGCTACGACCCGGAGGCCAAGCCGGGTGTCTCGAACCTGCTCGACATCTTGGCGGCGTGTACGGGAGGCGACCCGCGCGAGCTTTCAGCGCACTTCGACCGCTACGGCGGGCTGAAGACGGCCGTTGCCGACGCCGTCGTCGGCACGATCGCGCCGATCCGCAAGCGCTACGACGAACTCGACGCGCACGACGAGCACGTGATGGCCGTGCTCCGCCGCGGCTCCGAACAGGCCCGCGAGCTGGCCGGGGCCAAGGTGCGCGCGGTCAAGCGGGCGCTCGGGCTGCTCGAACCTTGATTCTTTCCCAGCAAAGTTCATGTTTCCGACGTGTGTCGGCAAGCTGGACGGCACCCGTCTTGAGGAGTATCCGTTAGGTAAGGACTCTGCCGTCTCCAACCCACGGAGCTACCCATGCGCCTGAGCCTGCGAAGTGCCCTGCCCGCCGCCATCCTCGGCGTCACCGGACTGGTCACCGCCTTCGCCCTGGTCCCCGGCGGTCACCCCGCCGCGCCCGCGACGAAGCTCGCCGCCTCCTCGATCCCGCAGTACTCGCACGTCGTCATCGTCATGGAGGAGAACCACTCCTACAGCGACATCATCGGCAACAGCAGCGCGCCCTACCTCAACCAGCTCGCGAACAACGGCGCGCTGATGACCTCGTCGTACGCCGTCTCGCACCCGAGCGAGCCGAACTACATGGCCCTGTTCGCGGGCAGCACCTTCGGCCTGAGCTCGGACAAGTGCCCGGTCAGCGAGGGCACCACCGCGAACCTCGGCTCCGAGCTGCTCGGCGCCGGCTACACCTTCGCGGGCTACTCGGAGGGCCTGCCGAAGACCGGCTCCACGACCTGCACCTCGGGCGAGTACGCCCGCAAGCACTCGCCGTGGATCAACTTCAGCAACGTGCCCACCTCGGACTCGCTGCCGTACTCCTCGTTCCCGAGCTCCTCGAACTACTCGAGCCTGCCGACCGTGTCCTTCGTCATCCCGAACCTCGAGGACGACATGCACGACGGCACGATCTCGGCGGCCGACACCTGGCTGAACAGCAACCTCTCGGCGTACGCGACGTGGGCCAAGAGCAACAACAGCCTGCTGATCGTCACGTGGGACGAGGACGACTACACCGAGAACAACCAGGTCCCGACGATCTTCTACGGCGCGGGCGTCACCACGGGCACGTACGACGAGAACGTCGACCACTACAACGTGCTCGCGACGCTGGAGACGATGTACGGCCTGGCCGAGGTCGGCAGCAGCTCCGGCGCCACCACGATCACCGACATCTGGGGCTGAGCGGGTCTCAGTGATCGAACGAACCACGCGCCGTTCCGGCGGCCCTCGGCTGCGGATCGGCGTGCTGGCGGCGGCGATCGCGTTCGCGGCGGCGGCAGGTTCCGCCGTCGCCGCGGACGCATCCGACGCCCCGCACGCCCTCGACCTCGCCCAGACGCCGGGCCGCTGCGGCGCGCCCCCGAGCAGCCTCGCCGCGGGCCCCGTCACCTTCCAGGTCACCGACGACTCGCGTGACTTCGTGAACGTATACGTCGTGGCGAGCGGCGACATCGGCACGGTCTACGCGGAGATCCAGGACCTCGCGCCGCATGCGACGCTCCCTCTCGCCACAGACCTCGGCGCGGGCAGCTACTCCGTCCGCTGCGTCTTCGGCGGCGGCATGCTCGGCACCTCGTCCGCGATCCGCGTCACCGGCACGACCGCCGAAGCAGTACCCGGATACGTGGCGCTGCCCGACCTCGACCTGCAGACCCCGGTCCACCAGTACTCGGCGTGGGTCGAATCCCAGCTCCCGAAGCTGCTCGCCGACTCCCGCGCCCTCGACGCCGATGTGGCAGCGGGCAACGTCGCGGCGGCCAAGCAGGCCTGGCTCACCGCGCACCTCGACTACGAACGCCTCGGCGCCGCGTACAACGCCTTCGGCGACTTCGACGACGAGATCGACGGCATGGCCAACGGCCTCCCCGACGGCGTCGCCGACACGAGCTGGACCGGCTTCTTCGCGACCGAATACGCGCTCTGGCACGGCGAGCCGACGGCGAAGGTCAGGGCGCTGACGAAGGCCCTCGTCGCGAACGTGGCCGGCCTGCAGCAGGACTTCCCGAGCGAGGAAGTGGATCCAGGTGACCTCTCGCTGCGTGCCCACGAAATCCTGGAGAACGCACTCCAGTTCCAACTCACCGGCATCGCCGACTACGGCAGCGGTACGACCTTGGCCACGATCTACGCGAACACTCAGGGGACTGAGGAACTGATCGGCATCCTGGCGCCGCTGATCACCCGCGCCGATCCGCAGCTTCTCACCGACGCTCAGCAGGGCCTGTCCGCGCTCCAACGGGACCTCAGCTCGGATCACGTCAGTTCGGATCACGTCAGTTCGGATCTCGGCGGCGCGGATCTGGCTGGCTCGGATCTCGGCGGCGGCACCTGGCTGCCGGTCACTGCCCTGTCCGTCGTCGGACGCCAACGTCTCGACGCCGACCTGGGCGAGTTGCTCGAGACCCTGTCGGGCGTCCCCGCGCTGCTCTACCCGCGAACCAACGCGTAGCCGCCGCGTAAGGCGGCACGTCCCTACCATCGCTCCATGGACCTCGAAACCGCCCAGCGCATCGAACGCCTCGAATACCAGGTCGCCATGCTCTACCGGCACCTCGGCCTGAACGGCGGAGAGGGTTTCCTGGCCCCTCCGCCGTTCCTCCCGCCGCCCGCCGTCGGCGGTGGCGAGCCCCGGGACGCCGTCCCCGGCATGCCCGCATTCTCCGCCGACCCCCGGTTGCCCCGCGCGTTCTACGAGGCGTTGTCGGACGGCAAGAAGATCCAGGCGATCAAGCTCTACCGCGAAGCCACCGGAGTCGGCCTCAAGGAGGCCAAGGACTACGTCGACGCCCTCGACCCCAGCCACCACCGGCGCCGCTGACCCCCCTGGGCTCACTATATTCCTTGACGGCAATATTGCCGGTGAGGCATACTGGCGATATGCTGAGCGCGTTGGAGACGACATGGGCGGCGCTCGCCGAGCCGAACCGGCGGGCGGTGCTCGACCTGCTCCGCGTGCGCGAGCGCACCGTGGGTGAGGTGGCCGCCGCGCTCGGCCTGGCGCAGCCGACCGTCTCGAAGCACCTGAAGGTGCTTCGGGAGGCGGGCCTGGTCCGCGCGTCCGCGGATGCGCAGCGCCGGATCTACGCGCTGGATCCGGCGCCGTTGATCGGGCTGGACGGCTGGCTGGCGCCTTACCGTGAGCTGTGGAACGAGCGGCTGGACGCGCTCGGCCTGCATCTGGACGAGACGTACGCCGACGCGGATCCGGCGAAGGAAAGGTAGGAGTCTGATGAATGAGTCGAACCGTCCGCAGGCCGGCGACGACCTCGGAAGCTACGTCGTGCAGGAGGGGCGCCCGGCGGTGCGTTTCGCGCGGACGTATCCGCACTCCATCGAGCGGGTCTGGTCCGCGGTCACCGAGCCGGAACAGCTGAAGCAGTGGTTCCCGTTCCATACGGTCATCGAGCCGCGTGTCGGCGGAGTCGTCGCGTTCAGCGGCAATCCGCACCCTCCCGACTTCACCGGCCGCGTGCTGGAGTACGAGCCGCCGCGGCGGCTGGCGTTCAGCTGGGGCGGCTCGGAACTGCGCTTCGAGCTCGAAGCCCTCGACACCGGCCGATGCCGGTTGATCCTGACCGACCTCCTGGAGGCGCAGGACACGGCCGCGCGCAACGGCGCGGGGTGGAGCATGTGCCTGCGCGAACTGGACACGCTCCTCGCCGGCGGCGCGACCTCCGGCTTGCACACGACCGCTTCGCCCTCGTGGCAGGAGTATTACGACGCCTATGTCGCCGCCGGGATTTCGCACGGCGCGGCGATCCCGGGCCGCGCGGAGTAGCGGCCGCTAGGGTTGGAGTCGCCCGAATATCGGTCTGGAAAGGGGAACTCCAGATGCTCACTCCCGAGGTACGCAGTGCGCTCGACAGCACCTCGGTCGCGCACTTGGCGACCGTGCTGCCCGATGGGTCGCCGCACACCGTGCCGGTGTGGATCGGCACCCGCGATGATCAGATCATCTTCATTACGGGGCCGAATTCGCGCAAGGCGCGGAATCTGCGGCGCGATCCGCGGGTGGCGCTGTCGTTGACGACGGCGGAGAACCCGTACATGCCGGTGATCGTGCGCGGGCGCGTCGTCGAGTGGATCGAGGGGGACGCGGCCTGGCCGATCGTCGACGAGCTGGCCACCAAGTACATCGGGCAGGCGTACAGCCGGGATGCGGCGCGCGTGGTCGGGGTCATCGAGCCGGAGCGGCAGACGGTCGGCATCAGCTAGCGGGCGGCTTGCGGCGGGGCGGCCGGATCACTGGTTCGCCGGTGCGGTCGCGCCGCGGGCCCCGTCGTGCAGGACGACGATCGAGCCGTCCTGTCTGACGAGGTGCCAGCCGTCGTGCAGCATCGCGGTGACATACGGCACCGAACTGACCTCCGTCCGGCCGCCCAATGCCGTGAGGTCGAATACGGCCCAGGTTCCGGACGGGCGGTCGGCGGTGATGGTGACGGTGTCGCGGGTGAGCAGGGGGACGCCGACGCGGTTGGTGGTCTCGACGGTGACGCCGCTCGGGACGACGGAGACGGCCTCGTTCAGGTCCTGGTTCCACTGTGCGCTCGCCTCGTAGGTCGACGGTTTCCTGAGCCAGGTGCCTATGGGGAGGCGGTCCCACAGATTCAGCGTCATTGCCAGCGTGATGACGACGAATCCCGTGCTCGCCCAGCGCAGCGTCTGGTTGGTTCTCGCCTCGTCGACGTACAGCGCGACGATTCTGCCGAGCCGCGGCAGCGCGTCGACGGCGCCGAGGAAGATGATCGGCATCAGCGGCGCGTCATAGTGGAAGCTCGAGCTCCACAGCGCGGAATCCGAGGACAGCAACCGGGAGAGCAGTTCGGGGGCGGCGAGCAGCGTGATCGGGGATGCCAGGGCCAGGCACGCGACCGGCGCGAACAGGATATACCAGAGCTCGCGCTTCGTATGATTGCCGATGAGCAGATGAATCGTGTTTCTTGGGTGCTCGATGATATTCAGGAAGAGCTGGAACGAATTCGATGCGTGGAGCGTCGTCGTGTACTGACCCAGGTAGGTGTATCCCTGCGGGCTGAATTCCGGTATGAGGAACTTAACGGTTATCAGATACAGTGCCGCGCCCCAGACCGCGAGGAACGCCGCGTGCCGCCACTTCCTGCCGAGCAGCGCCAGGATCGCGAACGCGGCCGTCATCAGGTTGAGATCTTCTTTGACCAGGCAGAGGCTGCACATCAGCACCGTCGCCGACGTCCAACGCCCGGCCCACATCCGCTCCAGCGCCCAGGCGATGATCGGCGTCGCGAACATCACCTCGTGCACCGGGAACGCGATCGCGTGCTGAATTCCGCTGCTGGCCAGGTATGCGGCCGTCAGGCCGGTCGCGCGCCACGGACCCCACATGCGGCGCACCGCCAGGTAAACGGGCACCCCGGACAGCGAGAGCAGCACCACCTGCGCCAAGACCAGCATGTACGGCGAGTTGTAGATCCACAGCAGCGGGGCGAGCACGGCCCACGCCGGCGAGAAGTGGTCGCCGAGTTGCGAAAAACCCTTGATGGCGACGTACGGGTTGCCGTGAAATGCCCAGCCCTGCACGGCCTGATAGAAGATCCCGAGGTCCACGGCGCCGACCGCCGAGCCGTGTCGCTCGTATTCGAGTGTTGCGAAGGCCCCGTAGCCGAGCACGGCGGCGGCCACCAGGTAGCTGCACGGGGAACGGAGCGCCGCGGACAGAGCCCGGCGCAGTCTCGTCACACTGATCACGATCGTCGTCGGCACGGGCGCCGACGCTATGCGGACGAGACTTCAAGGAGTTGAGTGCGGAATAAGGGCTCGATGAGGATCCCGCCACCCGCACCCCGCCAAGCCTTGCAATTCTCATTATGAGAATATGTAAGCGTCAGTCGGCGGGGGAGTGCGGGAGCGCGGCAGTCTCGTCACCTGCCCGGATGACGACGAACGCGGTGCGCGAGCGCGCGGTGCGCGCGCCGAGAGCGGCCGAGTGCGCCCCGGCCTCGACCTCCCGGTCGAACACGACGCGCTCGCGCGTCCGGTAGAGCGCGTCCAAGCGGTACGCGGTGATCCGCAGATTGCACGGCCCACGGAGTTCGACATCGACGATGCCGCCGCGCGCGGCCGCGTCCACGATCGTGCGCCGGCCCAGCGGGCGCAGGTCCAGGGCCTGCTCGAACTGGGCGACGAGCAGCGGGATGATCGGCGCGTATCCGTCCACGAACACGACGTCGGCATCCGCCTCGCGCAACTGCTCGCGCATCCGCTCGCGGTCCGCCGACCGCACCGCCCGGCCGAACGCGACGACGCCGTAGCCGCCGGAGCGCACGGCCGCGCCGCCGTCGAGCTCCCGGGTGGTCTCCGCCTCGATGCCGCGCTCCGCCAGCGCCGCCGCGAGCCTGGTCAGCACTGACGACCGCTTGCCGATCAGCAGTGCACGTCGATTGTCCACGTGCTGACGATAGCGGCTCGGTCCGGCGCCGTCAGTGCGTGGAACCGGAGAGATTCAGGCCGATCACGCCCACCAGGATCAGCACCACCGCGGTGATTTTCAGCATGGACGTGGCCTCGTTCAGATAGAGCATCCCGTAGACGACCGTGCCCGCCGCGCCGATCCCGGTCCACACCGCGTACGCCGGGCCGACCTCGAGACGCCGCAGCGCGAGCGTGAGCAACGCGAAGGAGCTGAGCGCGAACACGCAGAAGCCGATGGTCGGCAGCAATTGGGAGAAGCCGTTGGACTTCTTGAGGCACACCGCGAAACCGGTCTCCAACAGACCGGCGACCACGACCAGCAGCCACGCCATACCTCGAGGCTAGGCGCGGGTGCCGCGCCGCGCGAGCGCAGGCGGCCGAGCGGATCAGCCGCCGCAGGCCTCGATCGCCCGGTCCAGGTCCACGTCCCCGAAACCGCCGTCCTTCAGCTCCCGCAACGCGGGCAGCAACGCCGGGTCCCCGAGCGCCGCGGCCGCCTCGAAGTACAGCTTGCCGACCGAGGGCTGCTTCAGCGCACGCTCGAGCACCGGAAGCACGCGCGGGTCCTTGCGGCGGGCCAGCGCGTACGCCGCCTCGGCCGCCGTGTCCTCGTCCGCGTCGAACAGCAGCCGGGCCAGCGCGTCGCGCAGTTCCGGCGTGTCGTTCTCCCGCACGGCCAGCGCGAACGCGGCCCAGTCGCGCACGTCCGAGTCCTCGTCGCGGATCAGGGTCGTGAGGACGTCCACGGCCTGCTGCGGCAGCGGATCCACATCGACCGGTATGCCGCGGGCGACCTGCCAGCGCACCACCGGATCCTGGTCCGCGGCGAAGCGCAGCAGCGGCCCGAGCACCCGCGGGTCGTCCACGATGCACGCCAGCGCGTTCGCCGCCGCGCGGCGCAGCCTCAGCCCGGCCCGACCGGTGCCGTCCAGCGGCAGGGCGTCCGCCGCCTCGATCAACGGCTGAACATGCCAGTCGAAGCGGTGCGCCTGCACGGCCAGCAGGTCGAAGCCCAGCGCGCGCACCGGCTCCTCCGGTTCGGCCCAGAACGCCTGCGCCAGGCCCAGCCGGTTCGCGGTGGAGTCGAGCGCCGCGAAGACCTCCTCCATGCGGTCGAAGTGCGTCTCGCTGGACTGCTCGTCGTCCTCGTCGTAATCGAGCAGACGGGCCAGCAGGTCGGGCGGGAGCGGCAGCGTAGACATGGCCCCAGTGTGGCACCGCGTCGGCGATACGCGCGCGCATTATGGGTCTATCGGGTATTGCGGCGATACATTCACTTCTGCGCAACTGAGTTACGGTCTACGTGGATCGAGGCCGAGTGAGGCAAAGTTCACCGAAAGTTTTTGGATTCCGGCGCGCCCGCGGCGCCCGTTTCGCAGCCTTGTCCCTCACGATGTGCCAATGAACGGTTCAATGCGGGTGCTCTCCATCTATGAGGGCTTCTTCAGCGGCGGCGCGCGCATCCTGCACTCGGATGTGCTCACCGGCCTACACGGGCGCCGCGGTCAGCAGCACAGCCTGCTGAGCATTCACAATGAGGTACGTCGCGAGGCCACCTTCCAGCCGATGCACGAGGACGCGTGCTATCGCCGGCTGGCGGGCCAGGGCTTGACCGTGCACACGCTGGGGCGGGGCGCCGACGAGCGCTCACCCTTCACCGCCGGCGAGATCGAGAGGTTCTCCGAACTCGCCGCGCAGACGGATGTCATCCTCACCCTCAAGGAGCAGCCCCTGGGCCTGGTCAACCGCGCCGACCTGCAAGGTCGACCGGTGATCGCGTGCCTGCACCGCTCCGATCCGGAGAACCAGGGCAGCGCGTTCGAGGACCTGCGCGGGGCCGCGTTCGCCGGGCACCTGGCCGCCGCGGTCTGCTGCGCCGAGTCCACCCGGGACGCGTACGCCGCGGCGGGCGTCCCGGAGGAGCTGCTGCACGTCATCCCGAACGGCGTGGACCTGCGCCGCTTCAAGCCCAGCCGGCGCAATCGGGCCTCCGTGCGCGGCGCTCTCGGCATCCCGGCCGACGCCCCCGTCGTGGTTTTCGCCGCGCGCTACGACCGGATGAAGAACGTCCCGCTCTTCCTGGCCGCCGCGCGCGAGTTCCTCGCCCTGCGCCCGGACGCGCACGTGATGCTCTGCGGCGCCGGGATGACCTGCGCCAATCCCGGGCTGCTCGCCGACCTCGCCGCGCTCGGCCTGGCCGCCGTGGACCAGTCCGCCGAGCAGGCCCGCGGGCCGCGCGGCGAGCCGCCGGGCCGGGTGCACCTGCTCGGCGTGCGCAACGACCCCGAGGCGATCTACGCCGCGGCCGACGTGGTCGCGCTCACCTCGGCGTTCGGCGAGGCCGCCCCGCTGTGCCTGATCGAGGGCATGCTCTGCGGCGCGGTCCCGGTGGCCACCGACGTCGGCGACTGCGCCTCGATCGTCGCCGGACACGGCCTGATCGCCGAGCCGGAGCCGGCCGCGCTGGCCTACGCCTGGATCGAGGCGCTCGGCCAGCACGCGCACTTCTTCCAGGCCATGACTCGCAATCGTTACAAGTTCAGCCGCACTCGGATGATCATGGCCTACGGCTCGCTGATCCGGAAGACGCAGCGCAAATCCGTCCGGCGGCCCGCTCCCGCCGGGGTGCCGATCAAGGGTTCGGTGACGCTCACCCCGGCTTCACTGGCCGTACCGCCGCCGGTGGTGCTGGAGCCGATCGGCGTGGCGTAGGCTGCCCGGAACTGTTCGGGCCACGGGGGCCTGGAGAACAGCGGATTCGGAAGGGCGTTAGCAGTGGGCCAGGACGTGACCCTGCTCGAAGGACTGCTGCCGGACCGGGTCCGCTGGGCTCAGGCGGTCATCCCCGAACTGCCCGCGGGCGCGGGGATGGACACCGGCCACCCCGACACGATCGAGGTCGGCCTGTTCCCGGAGGAGCGCGAGCACATCGCGCAGTCCGTGGCCAAGCGCCGCATCGAGTTCGCCGCGGTACGCCGCTGCGCCCGCCGCGCCCTGCAGGAACTCGGCTACCCGCCGGTGCCGATCCTGCCGGGCGAGCAGCGCGAGCCGCAGTGGCCCGAGGGCGTGGTCGGCAGCATGACGCACTGCGCGGGCTACTGCGCGGCGGCGGTGGCCCGCAGCGGCGAGATCCCGGCCCTCGGCATCGACGCCGAGGTGCACGCGCCGCTGCCCGAGGGCGTGCTCGAGCTGATCTCGCTCGAATCGGAGCGTGAGCGGATCGCCGCGCTCGGCGTCGACGTGCCCAACGCCGTGCACTGGGACCGGGTGCTGTTCAGCGCCAAGGAATCCGTCTACAAGGCGTGGTTCCCGCTGACCCGCCGCTGGCTGGGCTTCGAACAGGCCGACGTAGACCTGCGGCTCGACGGCACCTTCGAGGCGAAGCTGCTGACCATGGAGTCGGGCGTGCCCCACGGATTCGCCGGACGCTGGGCGGTCTCCGGCGGCCTGATCGCCACCGCGATCGGCGAGGTGGTCGGGTGACCCGTGTGATCCGTTCTACACTCGTCGCGTCCATTGCCGTGCGACGAGCCAGCTAAGGAGTCTCGCATCAGTACCCGGACCGCCTCTCCCCGCCCCGCCGGACGTTCTCGCCGTACGGCGGCCGCCACCGGACTGCTGCTCAGCTGCGTTCTCGCCACCGCGTCCTGCGCGAGCGCGAAGACCACCCCGAACTCGGCGACGCAGTCCGACACGAGCGCGTCGAGCTCGGCCGCCGCGAAGTCGTCGGGCGCGAGTCCCCAGTCGTCCTCGGCCTCCGCGTCGACGGCGAATCTGACGCCGGTGCAGCTCGCGGGCCAGCGGGTGATCTACTCCTTCACGGGTACGACCGTGCCGTCCAGCCTGCTCAGGCTGATCCGGGAGGGCGAGGCCGGCGGCGTCATCTTCTTCAGCTCGAACATCCCGAGCGTGTCGCAGCTGACCGCGGAGACGAAGGCGCTGGTGGCGGCGCAGCAGGAGAGCCCGGTTCATCTGCCGCTGCTGCTGATGACCGATCAGGAGGGCGGCGAGGTGAGGCGCATCGCGGACGGAGACCCGACCGAGTCGCAGCTGACCATCGGCGAATCGTCCAACCCCGCCTCGGCGGCGGCGACGGCCGGATCCGGCGCCGCGCAGACGCTCTCCGGCGCTGGCCTGAACGTGAACCTGGCACCGGTGCTCGACGTGTACGCCGTGCCGGGCAACTTCATCGACCAGTACCAGCGCTCGTACAGCAACGACCCCACGATCGTGTCCAACGCCGCGGCCGCGTTCATCTCGGCCCAGCAGAAGGGCGGCGTGGCGGCCACCGCGAAGCACTTCCCGGGCCTCGGCACGGCCGCGGCCGGCCAGGACACCGACAACGTGCCGGTGACGCTCAACGAGCCGCTCAACCAGCTGCGCTCGGTGGACGAGCTGCCGTACCAGGCCGCGATCAACGTCGGCGTGGACCTGATCATGGTCTCCTGGGCGGTCTACCCGGCCCTCGACGCTAACCGCCCGGCGGGCCTGTCGTCCGCGATCGTCCAGGGCGAGTTGCGGCAGCGGCTCGGCTACGGCGGCGTGACGATCACCGACGCGCTGGAGGCGGTCGCGCTCAAGGCGTACGGCGGCCCAGGCCAGCGTGCCGTGGACGCGGCGTCGGCGGGCATGGACCTGCTGCTGTGCTCCTCGGGGAGCGTCAGCCAGGGCGAGGAGGCCACGCAGTCGCTCGCCGCCGCGCTGCAGGGCGGGCAGCTGACGAGCTCGTCGTTCAACGCGGCCGTGGCCAGGGTCGACGCGCTGCGCTCGAAGCTGGGGTGACGTAGCCTCAGAGGGTGACCCGGAAACGCGTCGTGCTCGCGGGTGTGCTGGCGCTGGTCGTCCTCGCCGCGATTCTGATTCCCCTTCTGCTCGGCGGCAACGGTAAGAGCAGTGCGAACAGCCCGGCCACGCCCACGGCGGGTCCCGCTGTCAGTCCGCTGACCGGGCTGCCGGGCGCGGCCGGACGGATCATCGCGGTGAAGATCGACAACATCGTCTACGCGCGTCCGCAGACGGGGATCGACTCCGCGGACGTCGTCTACGCGATCGAGGTCGAGGGCGGCCTCTCGCGCTTCCTCGCGATCTTCGACGAGAACCATCTGCCGTCCGGGGGCGAGATCGGGCCGGTGCGCAGCGCCCGGGAGAGCGACCTGCCGATCCTGCAGCAGTACGGCAAGGTCGCCTTCGCATATTCGGGCGCGTTGACGAAGTTCCTGCCGCTGCTCGCACAGGCGAACGTCTTCAACTCCTCGCCGACGCAGCTCCCGAACGCGTTCTCGCGCGGCGGCGGCCGTCCCGCGCCGTACAACGAGTACGTGAATCCGGCCACGGTGATGAGTACGTTCCCTGACTCGGCCTTCGCGCACGACGTCGGCTTCCGCTTCGGCGCGGCGCCGGCCGGGGGAGTGGGTACGAGCTCGTACACGGCCCGGATGCCCGCCGCCTCGTTCACCCTCACCTGGGACGCGGCCAGTGGGAAGTATCTGGTCGCGATGGACGGGGCCGCCGCGCAGACCACGGACGGCGGCCGGATGGGCGCGCCCACGATCGTCATCCAGAAGGTCGCCGAGACCACCTCGCCGCACGGCTTCCACGACGTGCCGAACGAACTCTCACCGTACGCGCCGACCGTCGGCTCGGGGGCCGACGCGGTGCTGCGCGGCGGCAAGTCGTACGCGGGATCCTGGTCGCGTCCGACCGCCGCCGACGGGACGAGCTACACCTTCGGCGGGAAGCCGATGGACTTCGCGCCCGGGCAGGTCTGGATCATCCTCGAACCCGCGTGAGATCCGGCTCTTCCGTCGCGGACTGCGCGCGGGTCGGGGTCTTCTGCACGTCCGACCTGGTCACCGAGAGGTAGGCGACCAGGATCACGATCAGCGCGGCGAGCACGCCCGCGACCGGGCCGTCGCCGATACCCATGCCGCTCACGTTCTTCGGCTTGCCGAGGCCGTCCGCGATCGAGGCGCCGAGCGGTCGGGTCAGCACGTACGCGGCCCAGAAGCAGAACACGGTGTTCCAGCGCAGCACGCGCCAGCCGATCAGCGGAATCAGGATGGCGACGGCGAAAAGCACGGCCGAGGGCAGGTAGCCCAGCTTGAGCGTGTTGGCGGTGAAGTCGCCGAGCGCCGTGCCCATCGCGAACGTCGCGACGACCGCGGCCCAGTAAAAGCCCTCGCGGCGCGGGGTGTCGATGCTGTGGTTGGACAGCGTGTTCTCGACGCGGCTCCAGCTGATGAAGACCACGGCGAGCAGCACGGCGTAGAAGATCGAGGACGCGGTGTAGGGCACATGCAGGACGACGTGCATGACGTCCGCCGCCATCGTGCCGAACACGCCGACGCCGCACACGCCCAGCCAGTAGCTCCAGGCCCGGTATCGCGCCTGCTTGAACTGGATGAAGAGCGCCGCGAGGAAGACGATGAATCCGAGCACGACCGCCACCGGCGCACCGAGCGAGGAGTTCACCAGCATGTCCGAGGTCGACTCGCCCATCGCGGTGGACAGGAGCTTGACCACCCAGAACACCAGTGCGACTTCGGGCACGCGCAGCGCGCCGGGCACGGTGAGCCGGGACCGGCCGCGGGCGTGGGAATGGGGGGTGCCAGAGGCTACTGCGTTCACGCCCCCGAAGTATGCCAGTGTTCGCGTAACGGGCGTGTCACGGGAGGGGGCGCACGGGGCTTCTTAGGGGTTTCTTTAAAAGTCTCTCGGGCGCGGCTCAGAGTTGACGGGCTCGTTGATCACTTGTTGACTGCGAGTCTTGCTTACCGCAAGCATCCTCGGTGTGGATCAGATGGATACACAGACGCCGCTCGCCGCGCCGCGGGCGGACGTGGCCGCGTTCGAGCAGCTGACGCAGGCGCTGGTCGGGATCACGGTGCAGAGCCTGGACGTGCTGGACAGCTCGGTGACGGTGCCGCAGTTCCGGCTGCTGCGCACCCTCGACGGCCTCGGAAGGGTCTCCTGCACGGCGCTGGCCGCGGCGCTGGGCACGGCCGCGTCCTCGGTCACCCGGATGGTGGACAAGCTCGAGGGGCCCGGCTACGTGGCGCGCGGGACGGATCCGCACAGCCGCAGCATCGTGACCGTCGAGGTGACGCGGGCCGGGCGCGAGATCGTCACGGCCGTGCTGGAGCGGCGGCACCGGCTGATCGAGGCCGTCCTGGACGAGATGTCTCCCACCGACCGGGACCGTGCGGCGGCCGCGGCCGGCGGCTTCGTCCGGCTCGCGGGCGAGGCGATCGCGGCCGGGGCGAAGGGACCAGTGGTGCTGTGACGGGCAGCGCTTCGACGGACAGCCCAGGGACCGCGCGGCGGGAACAGGCCCCGACCCTGCCTCGGCATCTGGGCGACTTCACGTTCAACGCGCGCGTGCTGCCGATCACCGGGCTCGCGCTGGTCGTGGGCGCGGCCGGGGCGGGCGCCGCGTACTGCCTGCTGCGGCTCATCGGGCTGATCACGAATCTCGTGTTCTACCAACGGATATCCACGGCGCTCGTCGCTCCCGCCTGCCGCACGTCGAGGTGGAGCCGGACAAGCACGATCTCGGCATCGGCTCCCGGCTGGTGCGCCGCGTATTCGACGACGCCCGGGTCTCTCAGCGGTGCTCGAATTCCGTGATCAGCACGAGGATCACTGGCTAGCTGCAGGTGCGGCGCGGGCGGGCGGCGCAGCGGTGCCGTGGGCCGATCGCGGTGCTGCTGCGCAGCGGACGACGGCACCGGGCGGAGCGGACACCCGACCTGAGTCTGCGTGCGGCTATGCCCCCCGGGCCGCTCGTGCTAGGACAACGCATGGACCCAACCTACCGCCTCGCCCCGGCCGGATCACAGGCCATTGGCCGAAAGGGGGGCCAAGCAACCGAAGTCACGGCTGACGACGTGGTTCCGGTCCGCGGTCGTGCCGAGCGTGTAGGCCGGGTACAGGCCGAGGTATTCGCCGCTCGAGGTCTGGCTCCACTGGCGCGCCAGCGCGGTGTCGCTCTTGTAGAAGTTGAGCATGTAGCCGCCCTCGTACACCTTCAGCAGCGCGAAGCCCCCGGGGTACTCCTTCGTCGCCGCCACCTCGAGGAACTCGACGTTCGTCGCGACCGGCGAGCTCGTGAACCGGTTCCGGTGGGTGTGGCCGCTGTGGTGGAAGAACACTCCGGGAGTCGCCGCGTAGAGCGCCTCCAGCCGCGCGGCGTCCGTCCGGTCGAGATCGAAGCCGGGGCCCGCGATCGTCGTCAGCGCGGCCTGGTCGGTCACCGGGTGGTGGCCGAACAGCAGCGTCGGCTGATCGGGGTTCTCGGCGAGGATCTCGGCCAACTGCTCGAACTGCGCGTCGTCGATGGCGCCGCTCGGCGTGTTCAGCGTGGTCGTGTCGAGGCCGACGAGTCGCATGCCGCCGAGATCGGTCTGGGTCAACGTGCCCTGAGGCAGGTCGTAGACGGCGGGCAGGCAGTCGAAGTAGCCGGCCGCTCCGTCCACCGCCGCGCACGTCGCGTACGCGGCGCCGGTCTTCGGCTGGTCGTGGTTGCCGCGCGCGACGACGTAGCTGCGCGGCCCGAGCTCGCCGCCCAGGTGCAGCGTGCCGAACTTGTCCAGCAGCTGCTTGGAGTCGACGAGTTCCTCGGACATCGCGGCCGAGCTGATGTCCCCGGCGACGAGCAGCGCGTGCGCACCACGGCGCGCGGCGTCCTGCGTCATCGCCTCCGTCATCACGACGGGGTACGGCGGCAGGCCCGGCTGCTGCTCGAATCCGGGCGGGAAGTTCGCGATGACCAGACCGCTGACGGTCTCGCCGATGTGCAGGTCGTTCGCCAGCGCGATCGTGAACAGGTGCCTGCCGCGCGGCGGGACCAGCGTCGTGATCGAGCCCGGAGCCGCCGAGTTCACCACGCCCGAGGACAGCAGTTCGCCGAGCAGTTGGAGCAGTTGAGCATCCGTCGGATTCGTCGGCACCACGACGCCGCCCGCCGGATACGTCAGCTCCGGAATCAGCCGCGCCGGCACCTGCACGTCGGCGGAAAAAGCCTGATAGTAGTACGTCGTCCCCGGCCGCAGCCCCGTCACCTCGGCGGAGTGGTACGCCGTCTCCCCGCCCCGCTGCACCTCGATCCGGTCCAGCCGGTTCGGGTCGGTCCCGTACCGCACGTACCCGTCCGTGGCCACGGGCATCGGCTCCTGGCTGGGCTGGTACGGTATCGCCGGCGCGGCCGAGCCGGCGGTGTACCAGGTGAGCACGAAGCTCGAATCGGTCACCGTGACCAACTCAAGGTCCTGCGGATACACGCCCGCGGCCTGCGCCGCGGCCGCCTGTGCCGGATTCATCGTCGCCCCCGGAATGACGATCCCCGTCGCGGCTCCCACGGTTGCCATGCGGAGGATCTGACGGCGGCTCAGCGCGCAGCAGTCACCACTCATGGCTTCCAGCCTTGCACGGCGGCGTGAACTCACGCTGGAACCGAGACGAACGTGTCGGGAAGGCCGGGCAGTGTGCAAATTCTTGCAGCGATCCTTGCCGGAGTTTCGAAACTTCCTTGCGATTATTGCGGTCCTGTATCCGAAGTTCTACGATCCCCAGCACCTGCACGTCCTCACCACTCCTCTCAGGGGACAACGATGTCCATTACCCGCAGAAATCTGCTGATCTCCGCCGCCGCGCTGCCGGTGGCTCAGGGCGCCCTCGGCGCGCTGTCCGCGTCGCCCGCCGCGGCGGCGAGCGCCCCCGGGGATGTGGTGGGTAAGATCACGGTCGGTTATCAGGGTTGGTTCGCGTGTATCGGTGACGGGGCGCCGATCAACGCGTGGTGGCACTGGAGCCAGAACGAGTCGCAGGCGCCGTCGCCGAGCAACCAGAACCTCAAGGCCTGGCCCGACATG
>NZ_DASZKT010000049.1:0-3306 GCF_035552695.1 Actinospica sp. | reverse complement strand
TCCTCGCTGCCCCAGACCGCGAGCACGTCGACGAACAGGAAGTGCGCCTGCGGCGCCTGCGCGATCGCCGGGTCCACGTAGGCGATGGTCCGGCCCACCTCGGCGAGCACGGAGGCCGGCAGGCCGCCGCCGCCGTACTCGCGCGGCACGGTGATCGACAGCAGGCCGCTGGCGTCGAACGCCGCCAGCTCGGCCGCCGGCACCGCGCCTGCCCGGTCCCGCTCGATCACGCCGTCGGCGATCGACTCCGCGTACTGCCTTGCCGTGGCGATCGCGTCCTCGGCGGTGGCGATCGCCTTCGGTGCGGTTGAGGTTGTCATCCGGCCACCGACAGGACGAGGTCGGGCTCGGTCAGCCCTGCGCCCGGATCGGGGACCGCGCTGGGGTCGAGCCCGGCCTTCACCTCGAGCTCGCGGACGATCGGCAGCACCTGCTTGCCGAACTGCTCGACCTCCTCGTGGTAGTGCAGGAAGCCGGTCAGGATGAGGTCGACGCCGAGCTTGCGGTACTCGACGATCCGCTCCGCCACCTGCTCCGGGGTGCCGATGAGCCGGGTGCGGAAGCCGTCGTTGTACTGGACCAGGTCCTCGAAGCTGGAGTCGGCCCACATGCCCGTCTTGTCGCCGGTGGACTGCCCGGCCGCCTTGACCGCCGCGCCGAAGCCCTCGACGGCCTCGACGTGCGCCTTGGCGATGATCTCGCGCAGCTGCTCCTGGGCTTCCTTCTCGGTGTCCCGGACGATCACGAAGCCGTTCAGGCCGAACCTGGGGCCGTCGGCGCGGCCGACCTCGGCGGCGCTGCGCTGCAGCTCGGTGAGCTGCTCGCGGACCCCGTCGAAGTCCTTGCCGTTGGAGAAGTACCAGTCGGACAGCTGGCCGCCGTTGCGCCGCGCGGCGGTCGAGTTGCCGCCCTGGAAGATCTCCGGGTGCGGCCGTCCCGGCCAGGACAGCGGCTTGGGCTTGAGGCTGAAGTCGCGGATGCGGTAGAAGTCGCCTGCCAGGTTGGCCTCGTCCTGCGTCCAGATCCGCTTGAGCGCGGTGATGAACTCAGCGGTGCGGCGGTAGCGCTCGTCGTGGTCCAGCCACGGCTCGCCGAGCTGCCGGAACTCGCCGGCGAACCAGCCGGAGACCACGTTCACCGCCACCCGGCCGCCGGACAGGTGGTCGGCTGTCGCCACCCACTTGGCCAGCACGCCCGGGTGCCACAGCCCGGGGTGGACCGCGGCGATCAGCTTGAGCCGCTCGGTCGCCAGCAGCAGCGCGAGGCTGAAGCTCGTGGACTCGTGCTGGAACTCGGCGCCGTAGCTGGCGGTGTAGCGCACCTGGGTCAGCGCGTAGTCAAACCCGGCCCGCTCGGCCAGCCTGGCCAGCTTGCGGTTATAGGCGAACGACCAGTCGGTGCGCTGCTCGATCGTGCTTGTCACCAGGCCGCCGCTGACGTTCGGTACCCAGTAGGCGAAGCTCAGCGGCTCGGTGGTGCGGTCGGTGCTCATCTCACTGCCTCCAAGTTTTGGTTGTCTCGGTCAGTGCTGCGCCGTCCGGCCCGTCCGCGCCGTCTGGCAGCAGGCCGCGGCGCTGCAGCACCGGGATCACGCCCTCGCCCACCCGGTACGCCTCTTCCAGGTGCGGGTAGCCGGACAGGATGAACTCGTCGATGCCGAGCGCGTGGTACTCCGCCATCCGGTCGGCCACCTCCTCGTGGCTGCCGACCAGCGCGGTGCCCGCCCCGCCGCGGACCAGGCCGACGCCGGCCCACAGGTTCGGCGACACCTCGAGCGCGTCCTTGCGGCCGCCGTGCAGCGCGACCATCCGCCGCTGGCCCTCGGACTGCGAGGCGCGCTGGACGGCCTGGGCCCGCTCGATCGCCGCCGGGTCGAGCCCGTCGAGCAGCCGCTGCGCCTCGGCCCACGCCTCGGCCGAGGTGTCCCGGGTGATCACGTGCAGCCGGATGCCGAACCGAAGCTCGCGGCCGGTCGGCTTGGCCCGCTCGCGCACGCTGTCCAGCTTCTCCGCGACCGCGGCCGGCGGCTCCCCCCAGGTCAGGTAGACGTCGGCGTAACGGGTGGCCACGTCGATCGCGTCCGCCGACGAGCCGCCGAGGTAGATGTCCGGCCACACCGGGGCGGGCACGATCTGCGCGCCGCGGATGTCGTAGCACTCGCCGCGGAAATCGACCGGCTGCCCGGTCCACAGCTCCCGCACCACGTGCAGGAACTCCGCGCAGCGCTGGTACCGGTCATGCTTGCCCAGATGGTCGCCGAACCGCTGCTGCTCGACGTCGTCGCCGCCGGTCACGATGTTCAGCAGCAGCCGGCCGCCGGAGACGCGCTGGTAGGTGGCGGCCATGTGCGCCGCCAGCGTGGGCGACATCAGCCCGGGGCGGAACGCGACCAGGTACTTGAACCGCTCGCTGACCTGGGTCAGCGCGGCCGTCATCACCCAGGCGTCCTCGCACCACGAGCTGGTCGGGGTCAGCGCCCCGGTGAAGCCGAGCTGCTCCGCGGACCGGGCGATCTGGCCGATGTACCCGATGTCCGGCGCCCGCTCGGTGCTGCCCTCGACCACGCGGCTGCCGGCCGCGCCGACCGCGTTCCCGAGGCTCAGGTCGGTGCGAGAGTCGCCGTTCGTGGGCAGGAACCAGTGCAGGATCATTGATGCTTGCCTCCCTTCACTCCAGCATGCGGAGGTGGCGGCTCGGTCGTCCAATACGGATCCGCGAGGGGCCGATAGGATTTTCCTATTAAAACAATAGATTAACAAGGAAATCTGGCTGACCTGGACGTTAGGGGACTGCGCGGTGCGGATTGAACAGCTCGAGTACGTCGCGGCCGTGGCGCGCCTCGGCTCGTTCCGCCGGGCCGCCGAGGCGCTGCACATCTCGCAGCCGGCGCTGAGCGAGTCGGTGCGCAGCCTGGAGCGCGAACTCGGCGTTGACATTCTCGAGCGCGGGCGGCACGGCGCGCGGATCAGCAACTCCGGCCGGGATCTGCTGCCCCGGATCATCACCGTGCTCGACTCCGTCGACCGGCTGCGCAAGGCCGCCGACGAGCAGCACCAGAGCACCCGCCTGGTGCGGATCGGCACGGTGAACACCGCTACCGTCCCGCTGCTGGCGCCGGCCATCAGGGAGTTCCGGGAGACGAACGGCGGGACCCAGGTCGAGGTGGTCGGGGCGCAGCAGGCCGACATCCACCGGGCGATCCTGGAGGGCAGCTTCGACCTCGGGCTGGTGAACTACCTGGAGGGCGACGACAAGCCGCCGGAGCTGGAGACCACCACGCTGCTGCGCGGCCGCCCTGTCGTCTGC
>NZ_DASZKT010000048.1:0-12875 GCF_035552695.1 Actinospica sp. | reverse complement strand
CTCGCGCCCCGTGCGGCGTTCCGAAGCGACGCCCCGACCCTCGACCTGGACGGCGAGTGGCGCTTTCGGCTCGCCTCCGGCCTGTCGGATCTGACCGGCGGCCTGCCGGAGCCGGGGTTCGACGACTCGGCGTGGGAGTCGATAACGGTGCCGTCCTGCTGGCAGATGCAGGGCATACCCGGCCCACCCCGTTACGGCCGACCGGCGTACACCAACGTGCCCTACCCCTTCCCGCTCGACGCGCCGCACGTCCCGGACGCGAATCCGACCGGCGAGTACCGCAGAGTGTTCACCGTGCCGGACCAGTGGCAAACCGGGGCCGCGCGCTCTGTGCTGCGCTTCGAGGGCGTCGACTCCTGTTTCGCGGTGTGGCTCAACGGAATCCTGCTCGGCGACGGCAAGGGCAGCCGCCTGCCCACCGAGTTCGACGCCACCAGCGTGCTGCGGCCTGGCGAGAACACCGTGGCGGTGCGGGTGCACCAGTGGTCGTCCGGCAGCTATCTCGAAGACCAGGACATGTGGTGGCTCTCCGGGATCTTCCGCGGAGTCCGGCTGCTGGCGCGGCCGGAAGCGGCGGTGACGGACTTCTTCGTCCACGCCGACTTCGACCACACCACCGGCGGCGGAACGCTGTCCGTGCGCAGCGACGCTCCCGCGCGGCTGAGCGTGCCGACCCTCGGCATCCTCGACGCGGACCCGGCCGGCCCGCATCAGGTGGCGGCGGTGACCGCGTGGTCGGCCGAGCACCCGCACCTCTACGACGGGGAGCTGACCGCGGCCGGCGAACGGATCGCGATCCGGATCGGTTTCCGGCGCGTCGCCGTCGAGGACGGATTGATCACGGTCAACGGCGCGCCGCTGCTGCTGAGCGGAGTGAACCGGCACGAGTGGGACCCGTACACCGGGCGCACGCTGAGACGGGAGACCATGCTGCGCGATGTGCTCCTGATGAAGAAGCACAACATCAACGCCGTGCGCACGAGCCACTATCCGCCGGACAGCCGTTTCCTCGACCTCTGCGACGAGTACGGTCTGTGGGTCATCGACGAGTGCGACCTGGAGACGCACGGCTTCGAACGCTCCGGCTGGCGCGGCAATCCGAGCGACGACCCGCGCTGGCGCGAGGCCTATCTGGACCGGATGCGGCGCACCGTGGAGCGGGACAAGAACCACCCGAGCGTCATCATCTGGTCGCTCGGCAACGAGTCCGGAACGGGAGCGAACCTGGCCGCGATGGCCGCGCTCGCCCGCGAGCTCGACGACACCCGCCTGATCCACTACGAGAGCGACTACGACAGCGGATACGTCGATGTGTACAGCCAGATGTACGGGACGCACGAGGGTGTCGCCGCCATCGGCCGTCGCCAGGAGCCGGTCACAGTCGATCCCGCGCTGGACGCCCACCGCCGAGCGCTGCCGTACATCCTGTGCGAGTACGGCCACGCGATGGGCAACGGCCCCGGCGGTCTGCGCGAGTACCAGGACCTCTTCGACGATTATCCGCGGCTGCAGGGCGGCTTCATCTGGGAGTGGATGGACCACGGCATCGCGCAGCGGGACGCGGACGGCCGCGAGTACTTCGCCTACGGCGGTGACTTCGACGAGCCGCTGCACGACGGGAACTTCATCGCCGACGGCCTGGTGTTCGCCGACCGCGTTCCGTCCCCGGGCCTGGCCGAATACAAGAAGGTGATCGAGCCGGTCAGGATCGGGATCGATCCGGCCGGGCGAACCGTCCGCATCCGCAATGGATTCCACACGCTCGACACGGCGCACCTCAGGCTGCGCTGGCTGCTGGAGTGCGACGGCGAAGAGCTCGGCTCGGACGAACTGGCCGCGCCGGTGCTCGCGCCCGGGAAGTCCGCAGAGTTCGAATGGCCCGTCGCCCTGCGCGACCTGGCCGCTCGGCCGGGCGCCGGCGAACTCCACCTCACCGTGGTCGCGGAGCTGGCCAAGGACCAGCCGTGGGCGCCCGCCGGGCACGAGGTCGCCTGGTCTCAGGCATCGATCGACCCCGCCGCCGAGCCCGCACGCACTGCGCCGCCGCGCGCGTCGCCGGTGGCGGCAGTGCTGCGGGAAAAAATGATCACCCTCGGCCCGGCCGTGTTCAACGCCGTCACCGGTCGGCTGCTTCGGCTGGGCGAGCTCGAGATCGACGGTCCGCGCCTGGACCTGTGGCGCGCGCCAACCGACAACGACGAGGGGACATACGGTCCCGCCCAGCTGGCGATCGCCTGGCGCGCGCTCGGATTGGACCGGCTCGAGCACAGGGTGCTGTCCGTGGAGCCCGCCGATGAGGGTCTGCGGGTGCGCACCCGGATCGCCCCGGCCGCATCCGAAGCCGCGATGCTGGCCAGCTATCAGTGGTCTTATGCCGGAGAGTCGACGGTCCGGCTGGTCGTGGACGTGGAGCCGGTCGGCACCTGGCCCTTCCCGGTGCCGCGGATCGGCGTCCGGATGGGCCTGCCCGGCGAGCTCGTCCAGGTCGACTGGTTCGGGCTCGGCCCCGGCGAGGCCTACACCGACAGCACCGCCGCGGTCCGGGTCGGGCGCTGGAGCGCCTCGGTGGACGAACTCCAGACCCCGTACACGCGTCCGCAGGAGAACGGCAACCGGCACCACGTCCGTCGTGCCCGGCTCACCGGCCCCGACGGCGCCGGGCTGCTGATCTCCGGCGAGCCCTGGTTCGACTTCACGGCCAGGCGTTGGAGCACCGAGGCCCTCGACGCCGCCGCACACACCAATGAACTACGCGCGGACGGCCGGGTCCATCTCCACCTCGACGCCGCCCAGCACGGTCTCGGCAGCGCCGCCTGCGGTCCCGATGTCCAACCCCAGCACGCGCTCTACGCCCGCCCGACCACGCTCGCGGTCTCCTTCGCCGTGCTCTGACGTCGCACGAGATCGGACGGACGAACGCGCAGCCGGTTCCCCCAGGCTCGGGGAACCGGCTGCGCGCAGTGGTGGTGCATCGAGCGGGATCCGGAAGATTTCGACCGCGCTGTGGTGGCATGTCGGTCGCTAGAGCCCTGACGCCGCGAGGTCAGCCCTCGACCTCGGAGCGCTGCGGCACGGTTGCCGGGTCGGCCGGATCCGACCTCGTCAGATACTGCGGTACCGGTGCGCTGTCGGTTCCGGTGTCGCGCACCAGGCCGTAGCGCTCGATGTTGGCCGCCAGGTCGGGCGGGGTGTCGATGTCCGCGGTGATCTGCTGCCAGGTGGTCTGCTGGATGATGAAGCTGACCGAGGGCCACCCCTGGTTCTGGTGCAGGACGACGGTGCCGTCCAGGTAGAAGTAATCGTTCTGCCACATCTGCTGGGCGCCGGCGGGCAGGGTGTCGTAACCGGTGGAGGTCGAGCCCATGCCGGTCGTTCCGGAGGAGGTCGCGCCGTTGGTGGGATCGTTCATCCGCTTCCCGCCGCCGGAGGCGACGTGGAAGAGTTCTCCGCTCAGCCCGGTCCAGGTGGGCATCGCCACCTGGCCGACTCTGCCGGTCCAGTAAATGATCTGCCAGCGGAACCGGAAGTAGCCCTGACCGGTCAGTCTGATCTCGTCGCCGTTGTGGTCCATCACGTATTGGTTCGCATTGCCCTGAGTGGGCTCGTATTTCCCGGTCGCGGTGATCGCCACGTCGGCGGGACGCACGGGCAGGGAGCCCGGTTTCTGGTCCGGCGAGAGAGCGGCGTCGGCCTGGTCCACGGTGCTGCCGTACACGGCAGTCGTGGCACCCGACTGGTTCGACTGCGAGGTTGTCGGGGCCGCACTGGCGGTGGACGGCGCAGAGGATGTGGACGACGCGGACGCGGTCGGCGTCGTCACGTACGCCGGGGCAGGACTGACCGTCCTGGTACGCGGGAGGTCCGCCTCGTATACGACTGCCGCCCCGCTGGTGGCCACGACGGCGGTTGTGGTCAACGCAACCGCCGGTTTGGCCAAGAGGAGTTTCCAGAGTCGCGCGAGCCATCCGGAGCCGTGCCCCACCGAGGCCGCCACCGAGACGGCGGTGTGCGCGCCGACGGCCGCGGGCAGATGGACCGTGGTGGTGGCGGGCAGCGGAACCAGGGGAAGGCCGGCGAGAAGGCTCGTGGCCGGGGCCAGCCGCATCGCGGTGGTTTCGCAGATCGAGCAGTGCCGCAGATGGCGGCTGATCCGCTTGCGCCACAGCGCGGCGGGACGCCCGTCCCAGGCACCGATCATCGAGGCGAGCTTCGGGCAGCGCGGGCTGAGCGAGAGTGCGCGGACGATCCCGCGGGAGACGTCGAGCTGAGCCTTCATGCGCTGTACCCGCACCGCGGCGTGCGGCGCGGAGAGATTCAACGCCTCCGCCAGCTCCGCCCGGGTCAGGTGGCCCGAAGCCTCCAGCCACCAGATCGACAGAAGCCTCCGGTCCGCAGGTTCGAGCCACTCGGAAGCCTCGGCGACCTCCCGGCGCTCGTCGGCCAGCCCTAGCCGCAGGATCGTCAGGTCGACGAAGTCCGCCGCCGGGTCCTCGAGTTGAGCTGTCGGCCCCAACGCGCTCAGCAGCGCCGGACCATCCCGCCTCGCCCGCCAACGGTCGTTGATCTGCCGGATCGCGATCGACACCAGCCAGGAGCGGAACCGGTTCGGGTCACGCAAGCCCTCGATGCCGTGCACGACGCGCAGCATCGTCTCCTGCACGACGTCGTCGACATCCGCGTGGCCGCTCAGCGCCCGGCCGACGATGTTGTAGACCAAGGGCAGGTACTCGGCGACCAGTTCATCCATCGCCTCTCTGTCGCCTGCGCGCGCCGCGAGCACCACGTCGGACGCATCGGTACGCGCAGCGGCGTCGTAGCGTACGTTCACGATCCCTCTTTTCCCTCGCTCAGCGATCTGGCGTTGTCATGCCGATCAGAGTGGAGACGCGCAAGAGTACTCGCGATAACGGGAAACGGAACTCTCCAGACCGCGAGTTTTGTCGATCAGCTCGGCTCGGGTGCTGCGCCACTCCGCGACGTGCCGGCGGGCTCGGGTCGGTGAACGCCGCGCGGCCGGTAGCCGAGCAGATCCGCGCGTCCGACCAGGTCCGCCAGGAGCCACACGATGGCCAGCCACATCTCAGTGCCCTGCAGCCCGGGCTCGCGGCCCGGCCCGGTGCCCTCGGGTGCGGGGCCGAAGGCGAATCCGCGGCCGTCGCGCCACCGCGGCAGCGCCGCGGCGAGCTGCCGCTCGGCCCAGGTCCGCGCCTCGTCCGCGCGATGCCCGGTCTGTCGCGCGCACAGCCACAGCGGGTGCGCGACGTCGAGCACGTTGCAGGCGTTCTCGCGATCCGCACCGAAGTAGCGCGGGTTGCGGCTGTGGTCGAGCACCGCGTCGATGACCCGTTCCGGATGCGGGACGGGCAGGCCGTACTGGGCGAAGGAGCCGCGGGTGAGCCGGTAGTAGCCGTTGACCACCTGCAGCCGGTCACCGCCCGGCGAAGGCGTGCCCCACATGCCGGTGAGCGGGTCGGCCCGGGTGAGCAGCCAACCGAACAACGCCTCGAGCGCACCCTGCGTTGGGGCGGCGCCGTGGGCCAGGTTCCAGTGTGCCGCGGTGGCCCAGGAATCGATCCAGCTTCCCGCGTGCCACGCACGCTCGCGCCACGGAAGCCGGTCCAGGCGCTCGACCAGCCGCTCGGCCGTCATCCGCCGCACCGGGGAAATCGGGTGTGGCAAGGAGCCTGCAAGCAGGTCAAGGGCGTAGCCGACGCAGAGCACGTGGTACTGGGCGTCGCCGTCGGAGATGAAACCGTCCTGCTCCGGTGGCGGAAGCGGGCAGGGCAGGGCCGTGGCGGGATCGAACTGCGCGACCAGCCCGGTCTCAGGGTCCTGTAGGGCTTGGAGTCGTGCGGCGTGCTCGGTGGCGGTCAGTTGCTCGGGCGCGACGCCGAGCAGCAGGTCGGCGATCTCGATCGCGTCGCAGTGCGCCCGCACGGTGGGCACCGCTCCCGGCCGATCGAGGTATAGCCCGCCCGCCGGGGCGTGAGGATCCCAGCACCGGGCGATCAGCGCCGCCGCCTGATCTCGTGCGGCGGCGGCGAAACCGGCCAGATCCTCGTCCAGGCGGTCGAGCTGCCTGTCAGAGTGGCGAGTATTGGCGGCGAGGGCTGCGCGGTGTCCTCCCCCGGCGGTCGCGGCGCTGACCCCTTTGGCCTTCGGCGCGCTGCGGCGGTCGCGGATGACGCGCGCCGGGTTGCCGACGGCAACCGACCAGGCGGGGATGTCCTTGGTGACCACCGCGCCGGCGCCGATGATGCAGTGATCGCCGATGGTCGCCCCGTCGAGTACGACCACGTTCGAGCCGATCCACACGTCGTCGCCGACGTTGATTCCCAGGCTGGTCTGCGGTTGTTGGTGGATCGGGCGATCGATGGCGGTGGAGTGGTTGAAGCCGAGCAGCGAGGAGTGCGCGCCGATGCGTACACCGTCGCCGAGTCGGACCGTGCCCCGCACGGTCGTGAACGGATTGAGCGTGCAGTCGGAGCCGGTGTGGATCTCGCCGGTGACATGAGCGTGAGCCGCTATATAAGAATCCGGGCCCAGGCGGAGGCGATCCGGGTACACGGCGGCCGAGGCGGCGATGAAGCAGCGCTCGCCGATCTCGACCGTGCCGGCTGCTGCGAGCGCGACCTGGAGACGCGACTGGGCCGCGCGCTGTCTGTCGGATGCCTCCGCCGCGAACAGCCAGGGGCAGTGTTCGAAGTGGCCGTCGTCATACGGGGTTTGGCCCACGGTTCCTCCCGGAGGTTGGCCAACCAATATCGAACTTGAACAAACACTAACGCACGCAGTCCAGAGCTCGCATGGGAACGGCGAGGCTGGCGTCGGATCTGACGTGTTCGACAAAACTACACGTCAATACACTATTATGGCGAGAGTCGACGTCGAGAAACATCCTCCACGGGCCTCACAGAGAGCGACATAATGGCACACATTGCGAATGTGGACCGGTACGCGAGCATGGAATATCGCCGGTCGGGGCGCAGCGGTCTCAAGCTGCCCGCGGTCAGCCTCGGGCTGTGGCACAACTTCGGCGACACCAAACCGAGCGAGACCCAGCGCGCCGTGCTGCGCCGCGCCTTCGACCTCGGCATCACCCATTTCGACCTGGCCAACAACTACGGGCCGCCCTACGGCAGCGCGGAGGCGAACTTCGGACGGCTCTTCGCCCTGGACTTCCGGCCCTACCGCGACGAGATGGTCGTTTCCACCAAGGCCGGCTACGACATGTGGCCAGGACCCTACGGCGACCACGGCTCGCGCAAGTACCTGCTGGCCTCGCTCGACCAGTCCCTGCAGCGGCTGGGCCTCGATTACGTCGACGTGTTCTACCACCACTGCCCCGACCCCGAGACCCCGCTCGAGGAGACCATGGGGGCGCTCGCCCAAGCCGTGCGCTCGGGCAAGGCGCTCTATGTCGCGCTCTCCAACTACACCCCGGAACAGACACGTGCCGCGGCCTCGATGCTGCGCGACCTCGGCACCCCGCTGCTGATTCATCAGCCCCCTTATTCCATGCTGCGCCGCGACGACGTGGAGAACGGACTGCTCGACACGCTCGAAGACCTCGGGGCCGGCTGCATCTGCTTCTCCCCACTGGCCCAGGGCCTGCTCACCGACCGCTACCTGAGCGGGGTCCCGGCCGACTCGCGGGCCGCGGTCGGCCATTTCCTGCGGCCCGAGGCGTTGACCGACCAGATGATGGACAAGCTCAAGGCGCTCGACGCACTGGCACACGAACACGACCGCAGCCTCGCCCAGCTCGCTCTGGCCTGGGTGCTGCGCGACCCGAGGATGACCTCCGCCATCATCGGCGCGTCCTCGGTCGCGCAGCTCGAGGACAACGTCGCCGCGCTCGACAAGCCCGCGCTCCCGTCTGAGGCCCTGGACCGGATCGAGCAGATCCTTCAGCCTTGACGAGGGTCCGCCGCGCAGCCCGTCCGCCGCGATGCGCCGGACGGGCGATTGTCATGGCGGGCCCGACGGATCCGACCAGGCAAGTGGTCGCGGACGGCTTCCCTCAGAAGATGAAGAGGGTGTCGTCGTCGCTGCCCCGCGGCGCGGGCAACGGTTCCGTCGCCGACGCGGGTTCGGATTCGGTGCCGGGAGAACTCGGCCGAGCCCGCTGAGCACGTCTTGAGTGGTGCGGCGCGGTGTGGTGCCTAGTCGAACGGCGGCCGGTCGAGCGTCGCCCAAGGCGGCGTCGGGCGACGAGCACGCAGAGGATCACGACCCCGGCGAGAAGCGCGGCGGCGGGTGCGGCAAAGGCGACCAACGTCGCGGTGAGTGCTTGCGCATGCCGTGGTGAAGCACCGTGATTCGCGGCGGCGTCCACGTTCGCGGCGCCGGATCCCACGACGGAAGCGGAAGCTGCGGGAGTCGCGCTCAGGGCAGTCAGGACCACGTCGTGGCCGCCGTCCGCGGAGTAGTCGATCGCGTAGGCCCGCCCGTCGACCGTGACGCGTGCGCCTTGCGTCAGCCCGGTGAAGGTGCCGGTGACCGCGGATGATCCAGAGTCGTGGATGAGCGTGAGCTTTTGGCCCGCGGCCAACTGCGGAGCCGCGGAGATCTGCAGCGAACCGTCGAGCCGCACGGCGCCGCTGGCCTGTAGGGGAACGCTCGCCGCCGCACTGGTGCTGAGCGACAGGGTGGCGGCTGGTGCCTCGATCAGCGATCCGACGTGCAGAGCGGCACCGCTGCCGAGCGCGAGGGTGCCCTGATTCAGGTGCCAGGTGCCGCCGGGTGTCTGAACCTGGCCGGTAAGTGTCAGTGTCCCGGTGCCGCTCGTGGTCACGCCTGCGCCGGTGCCGGTGATCACGCCGGCGAACGTCGTCGCGCCGTTGGTGGCGACAGTCAGGGTATTACCGCCGAGCATCAGCGTGCTGCCGGCGACCCCGGACAGCTGCCGGATCGCCTGGTCACCGGATCGGGAGAGGTCGAGCACTGAGCCGGACGAGGACAGCGTCACGGCACTGCTGGCCCCGAGGCCGCTCGAGCCCTGGCCGAGGGCCAGCGTGCCGGCGGAGATCGTCGTCGGACCGGTATAGGCGGTCGTGCCGACCAGGGTCGTTGTCGCGGAGCCGTCCTGAGTGAAGGAGCCCGAACCGGTGATGTTTCCCAGGGTGGCGGGTGTCGCGGCGTTGCGGACGGTCAGCGCACCGTCGTCGATGATTCGGTCGCTCGAGGCCCCGATGAGCAGGCTGCTGTCCCCACCGGTATGCCCGGTCCCCAACAGCAGCGCGGCTCCCTGTCCGATGGTGGTGGTGCCGTGGTAATTCATCGGCGTGGCGAAGGTGACCGCGTTGCCGGCGGTCGGATCGATGGTCACCGAGGCGTTCGCCGGGGTGCTCAGCGACCGGTGATACACGCCGCCGGAGATCGGGGTGTCCAGGGTGACCGGCCCGTTGTAGTCGAAGGCGAGCGAGCCGTTCTTGTGGATGTTGATGTACGAGTCCGAGGGCGTGGCGGGCAGGAAGAAGCGGTCGGTACTCCCGTCTCCCCACTGCACGTTCGCGCCCTCGATGTTGATTCCGCGGAAGTTCGACGTGTGCGCGATGCTCGCCGTGTCCAGCGACGTGTCGGTGTAGTGGTCGACGCCGGTCATCTCGATCAGTCCGGCCTGCCAGGTGTGGAAGTTGATGTCGGTGCCGTAGTTGTTCTCGTAGAAGTTCTCCGGGATCACGAGCGTGTAGTTGCGGGCACTGATGATCGCTGAGCCGTCGTTGTCGATGGCCCGGGCATCGGGTAGGGACAGCCGGAACGCCGCGCTGCCGAGGTTCATCCCGGTCCCGAAGCCGATCGTGCCGGTGAACGGCTGGTCGTCGGCCAGATCCAGCGTGCCCCAGGTGTTTCGGGGCTGGGTGACCGAGCCGGACCCGCTGATGGTGCCGAGGTTGTATTCGCGGTTGGCGATGTCGAGCACCAGGCTGCCGTCGACCTCGATGTTGTCCTGATTCAGGGTCGGGCTGCTCACGAAGGAGTACGGGTAGTTGCCGATGATGCCGCTCGAACCGCCGTCGCCGTATTGCAGCGTGGCCCCCGAATCCACGATGACCGTGGGCGGATCGGGATCGGTGATGATCGGGTACGGCCAGTTCCCGCCGCTGGTCGTCACGCTCTGGCGCCGCCGGGCGGCCGGAAGCGTGATGGCGCTGTCCTTGGTGAGCACCAGGGTGCCGGTGCCCGCGATCGTCAGTGTGCCCTGGCCGGAGAAGGCACCGTTGTACATCGTCGTTCCGCCCGGCAGGGTGACGATCGAGTCGCCTGAGAGCGTGACGTCGTGGCCCGCGAGTACCTGTGCGGTGATATCCGTGGAGCCCGCCGCGTGCGCGGTGACGGCCGGGAAGAGCAGGGCGCCGCAGGTGGCCAGCGCTGCGGCGCACATCCGGAGTAGTTTGCGGCCTCTGGGCAAGGCCTGTGCCGCCTTCGGACTGCCTGCTGTCATACCGTGCCTGCTCACACGTCTCCCTATTGATCGCCGTCACCGCCGGGCCCACTTCGTGCGCTGTAGGGGACGGGCCTGGAGCAGACACATAACAAAAAACTGGGAGCCGTTCCCAGCGTCGCCGGACGGCTAGATCGTGTATGCCAGCGTGCCGAATCCGAGTTGGTCGAAGCCGCCGCTATCGGGGCCGTAGTCGCCGCCACCGCCCTCGGGGCGCGTCTTCGCGGCGAAGGCCGCCGTGTTCGGCGCGGACAGGCCCTGCCGCTTGACGTAGTGGTTGTACACCAGCTCCCACACCGGGCGGATCTGGCCTCGGCTCCCAGATGAGATGACGGTCTGTACCTGAGCGCCGCACCTGTCCCCGTTGCGCCAGTGGTAGGCGGTGAACGGGACGGTCGCGCCGAGATTGTATGCGGCCACATATTCGCAGCCACGCAGGAACCGGCTGTCGTCATACCCGTACAGGTCGATGCCCTGGTTCCAGGCCATCTCGCAGAAGGAGCCCATCAGACCGATGCCCAGCATGGTGTGTCCCTGGTCGCGGCCGCTTTCCTGCCACTGGCCCAGGCCTCCCGGATACAGGTAGGGCACGGCGTGGGTGATCGCTCCGTTGCCGGCGCCGTTCTTGAAGTAGTCCACCGCCTGGCCGACCTTGGTCGAGTCGTCGCACAGAATGCCGATGGCCAGGACCGAGGCCATGTTGCACAGGTCCCAGTTCGCCCAGTAGTTGGTGATGCAGGCGTCGTTGTGCTTGGTGAGGAACGAATCGTTCATCGGATAGAACACGGTGAGCATCATGTGCTGGAAGCGGGCCAGATCGAAGCCGGGGTAGCCGCGCATCAGTTCGGCGGCGTTCGCGAACTGGTAGCCGTAGATGCCCGAGGCCAGGAACCGGTCGGAGTCCCCATTGAGCGCCGTGAGAGTGGAGGACCAGCGGTTGAGGATGTCGCGGGCGGTATTCCCGTGGGCCGCGTCTCCGGTGATCTTCCAGCGCAGGGCGTTCTGATACGCGGCGTGAATGTCGTTGTACATCGTCGGGTAGTTCTGCCCGGCGCCTCCCCGCACGACCATCGCGCTCGGCCGCGCCGTCCAGGTGCTCTGCGAGTGGCGGTTGGCCACCAGCCTGTCCCACCCTGCCTTGACGGGCTGGGCGCCGGCCTTCACGCTCGCGGCCATCCGGTCGAAGTCCGCCTGGGTGTGCAGCAGGCCGGGATGCGCGAAGCCGCTGCGCGCCGTGCCGCTGGAGGCGATCACGCCGGGGGCCGACGCCGTGCTGCTGGAGGCGATGGCGGGCACCGATGAGGTGCTGGTGGGGCCGCCGCACGCGCCGCTCGCGGTTGTGTGTGCCGACGGCGCGGCCGAGGCCATTCCCGTCGTCTCGTACAAGGCACCTGCGACACCCAGGACCCCGGTCCCCAAGACCGCACCCGCCAGCAGCTTCCGCCGCCCGATCACAGGTCCTTTTTCCTTATGCGACATCTTCTTGCATCCCTTCGACACAGGCCAACACCTCAACCCCGATCGCCACTTCGGCATCGGGCAGAGGTGTAGACGGATCCGCCCGGTCGCCATAACCGGAATCTGAACCGCGGTCGCGCGCCCGCGGCAGTTCCGCGGTCCAGACGAATCGGTGCTGGTCGGGGTTGCGGGACTGTCAGCTGGGCCTGAGGATGACGGCCTGCCCGCCCGCGCTGGTCATGGACATGCTGAGCGTGGTGGCGGAGGTGACGGTTCGGGTGCTGACGACGACGGGGGTCTGGTACGGGCTGGCCCCGGCGGTCCCGTCGGCGTAGACGGTCGCCGTGTAGCTTCCGCCGCCGAGGAAGGAGAGCGGGATCGACAGGGTCCGGGCGGTCTCGTTCGTCATCGCACCGAGGAACCAGGTGGTGCCGCTGCGGCGGGCGACGGCGACGTACTGGCCGATGGCGCCGGCGAGAGTCTTGCTCTGATCCCAGGTGGTGTGGACGGCGTCGAACCACGGCAGGCCCGGCCAGCTGGCGGTGTTCGCGTACTTCGAGGGCGAGTCGTACCAGTACACGAAATTCAGGGGCTGGTAGTAGACGGCCGCCATCGCCATCTGGTGGGCGTTGGTCGTCTGGTCGCGCGACTGTCCGTAGCAGATGGTGTAGTCCATCGGGCCGCCGACGTTGCGCGCGAAGGGAAGGGTGACGTTGTGCGTGGCGGTCGGGAAGTGCTCGTTGCCCCGCACTCCCTCCATGGCGATCCAGTTGGGGTAGGTGCGTTCGTAGCCGAACGGCCGCACGTCGTCGTGCGTGTCGATCAGCAGGTCGTGTTTGGCCGCGGTCTGGGCCCAGCCGGTGATCGCGTTCGTCATCGTCTGGGTGCCGTCATTGATGAAGCCCAGCTTGACGCCCGCGACGCCCCAGCTCTTGTAGAGACCGAACAAGCTGTCCGCGTTGGTCAGGGC
>NZ_DASZKT010000047.1:0-17189 GCF_035552695.1 Actinospica sp. | reverse complement strand
ACCCGAGGGCGGCGATGGCTTCCGGGATCGGGGTGACGCCGCCGATCAGCTCGAGCGTCAGGCCCGCGGTGCCCGGATTCGCCAAGAGTTCGGCCAGGACGGCGGCCACGTCGTCGCGGGGGATGGCGCCGCGGCCGGTTCGTTCGGCGAGCAGGACGCGGCCGGTGCCGGGGTCGTTGCGCAGGCTGCCGGGACGCAGCACGGTCCAGTCGAGGCCGGGGCGGGCGCGCAGGTCGTCGTCCGCGGCGCCCTTGGCGCGCAGGTAGGCGCGGAAGATCGGGTCGCCCTCGAACTGGGAGTCCGCGTCCGCGCCCATCGACGAGATCATCACGTAGCGCCGCACGCCGGCCGCCTCGGCAGCATCCGCGAGCAGCACCGCCGCCCCGCGGTCCACGGTGTCCTTACGCTCCACACTGCTGCCCGGCCCCGCGCCGGCCGCGAACACCACGGCGTCGGAGCCCTTGAGCGCCTCGGCCACCTCGTCCGCCCCGGACGCCGCCTCAAGGTCCAGCAGGATCGGCTCGGCGCCCGCCGCGCGCACGTCCGCGGCGTGCTCGGCTCGGCGGATCAGGCCCACGGGCTCGTCACCGCGGGCGTGCAGGATTCGGGACAGGCGGAGCGCGATCTGGCCATGACCACCGGCGATGACGGTACGCATAAGGGGAGTGTAGGCGTGTTAGGCCCCATTCGCGCCAGGCGCGGGCGTGGTGTTTCGTACATTCGGATGGACGGACAGCCCGGTCCGCTGGCCCGGCACCCGGGCCAGCCTGGGCGGACTCAGCGGCGGGGCGAGCGGTGAGGGCAGGCCCTCGGCCGGCGAGGGTTCGACCGTGAGCCGGGGCAGGGAGCGTCCCAGCCACTGCGGAATCCACCAGTTCCAGCGGCCGAAGACGTGCATCGCGGCCGGAACGAGCACCGTCCGCAGCACGAAGGCGTCCAGGAAGACCGCGGCGGCGAGGCCGATGCCGAACTCTCCGATCACCCGCTGGCTGCCCACCGCGAAGGCGCAGAACACGCAGATCATGATCGTGGCGGCGGCGGTGATCACCCGCGAGGTCTCGGTCTGGCCGCACTTGACCGCCCTGGTCGTGCAGCCGACGCGGGTCCATTCCTCGTGCATCCGAGAGACGAGGAAGACCTGATAGTCCATCGACAGCCCGAACAGGATGGCTATCAGCATCACCGGTAGGAAGGACTCGACCGGCCCCGCGCCGCCCATGCCGAGGGCCGTGGACCCCCAGCCCCACTCGAAGAACGCCGAGACCACGCCGAAGGACGCGGCCGTCGCGAGCAGGTTCATCACCGCCGCGGTGAACGGAATCAGCAGGCTGCGGAAGGCGAGCAGGAGCAGCAGGAAGCTGAGCCCGACGATCGCCGCGAGGAACAGCGGGAGCTTCGCGGTGAGCACGCTCGCGAAGTCCACGTTGGTCGCGACCTCGCCGCCGACGTGCGCCTGGACGCCGGTACCGCTCAAGACGTTCGGGATCACGTGTTCGCGCAGCGTGCTGATCAGGCCGGCGGTCGCGCTGGACTGCGGGGAGGTGCTCGGGATGACGGTGATCACGTCGATCGCGCCCTTGCCCTGGCCGACCACGGCCGACTCGGAGACGCTCGCCACGCCGGAGGTGTGCTCGAGCGCGGTGATCAGCTTGCTCACGTCCGCCTGCTGCGCGGAGTTCGAGACCTTCGCGGCGACGTCGAGCGGGCCGTTGAACCCGGGACCGAAGCCGTTCGACAGCATCTCATAGGCCTTATACGTGGTGCTGCCGGTCGGGTCGTTGCCGCTGTCCGCGGTGCCGAGGCGCAGCGAGAGCGTCGGAATCGCGAGCGCGATCATCAGCACGAGCGCGGCGAAGCTCAACGAGCGGGGGCGGCGGTGCACGGCGTCGGCCCAGCGGTGCCACAGCCCGCGGGTGACGGCCACCGGCGCCTGCACGGCGGCGAGGCCCACCAGCGCGGCCCGGGAGTGCTTCCGCGCCTCCTCCTGCTTGCGCCGCTGCCGCCGGGAAAGGGCGCGCGGGCCTAGGTAGGACAGCAGCGCGGGCAGCAGCGTGAGCGAGGCCAGGACCGTGATCGCCACGGTCAACGACGTGGCGATCGCGACGCCGTCCAGGAAGCCGACGCCGAGCACGAGCATCCCGAGCAGCGACACGCATACCGTGCCGCCCGCGAAGAGGACCGCGCGGCCCGAGGTGGTCACCGCGTGCCCGATCGATTCGTCGATGGGTTTGTGCGCGAGCAGCCCGGTTCTATGTCGCGTGAGGATGAACAGCGCGTAGTCGATCCCGACGCCGAGCCCGACCAGCGCGCCGAGCGTGGGCGCGAAGCTGGCGATGCCCATCGTGTGGCTCAGCAGCCCGACCGCGAGCAGCCCGCCGCCGACGCCCGCCGCCGCGGTCAGGATCGGTAGCAACATCGAGAAGAGCGAGCCGAAGGCGAGGAACAGCACGATCGCCGCGGCCGCGATGCCGACCGCCTCGCTGTTCTCGGCCGGGCTCTGCAGCGCGTTCTCCACGGCGTTGCCGCCGACCTCGACCTCGAGGCCCGAACTCACGACCGCGTGCGCCTCGGAGATCAGCGTCTCGGCCCCACCCTTGGAGAGCGAGGAGCCGGCGTCGTCGAGGGTGAGGTTCGCGTACGCGGTCTTGCCGTCCGCGCTGATCTGGCCCGCGCCCTCGCCGCTATACGGGCTGACGGCACTGGATACGCCGCCCTGCTTCTCCATCGTGTTGAGCGTCGACTCGATGGACTTCTCCACGGACGAGGCCCGAACGGTGCCCGAGTCCACATGCCACACCAGCGTCGCGGCGTCCCCCGTCTGACCTGGGAACGCCTCGTCCAGCAACTGCTGCGCCTGGGTCGAGTCCGTACCAGAGAGCGAGAAGCTCGAGCTGTACGCCGAGCCCTTCGCCAGCGTTCCGGCGCCGAGCCCGAGCAGAAGGAGGACCCAGGCCAGCACGACCAGAAGCCGATGCCGGGTACACCAGAGCGCAAGCGCGGTCAACGGGTCTCCCTGTGGTAGCGGATACCACCACGCGCTCGTGCACAGGGCGGTATTGCGGGGTTACGGGATGGATCGGAGTTTTGCGATGTTTAAGGATCTTGTCAGTGCTACGCCCGGTTCACCCCGGAGCGTTCCTGCAAGGGTGCCATGCATTTCCGACGCCGCGCACCAATCAAGCCGATTTCTTAGCGTTCTCACGAACTTGTGACAACGTCGTGGTGACCATGCGCTCACACTCGGGTAATAAATACCCATTCAAGCCAACGAGTGTGACGGGTGATTCAGCGGACCGTGGACACCAGCCGCACCCGTTTCCGGTGTCCCGACCAGAGCGCGAGCCACAGCAACGCCGTCAGCCCCACCGTGATCGGAGTCGCGATCACGGTGACGAGCGCGACGCGGCCCGGCTGGTTGACCAAACAGACACCCGCGGCGAAGGCGCCGAGACTCAGCATGGCAAATCCGCACACGAAGAGTCTCAGTCTGATTCCGGGGTGTAGCCATCGCAGCCGGATTGCGCGGATCCCGATGAACATCAGGAGCCCCATCAGCACGAAGCCGAGCGACATGAGCGCGCCCCCGACCCCGACTCCGCCGATATTGTTCGGATTCTGATCAGTAGTTACAGTGACGCTTTGACTACCGGCCGTAAGCGTGACGATCTGACCTTTCCAGTACTCGACGCGCACCGAAGCCGGTCCGTCGCCGACCGCCGCGTCGAACTGGGCATTGCCTGGGAACGAAACGAAGTTGAAGTCGAAGCCCGATGAGTTCGGATTCGAAAGGCTCTCGGACGGCGGGTCGAGCTCGACCGACTCCTCGCCCGCGTCGCTGAAGACCCCGTCCGGTGCGACCATCTCGTCCGTGGCGACGCACGCGGCGGCAAGGGTCGTGGTCACCGGGTCCGCGGATTCGCACGTCGGCGCGCTCGCCATCGTCCCGGCGTCCGAGTAGCCGCCGACCGCCTGGGACACTTCGGCGGCCAGCCCGATCAGGCCGAGCACGAGGACGATCGAACAGAGCGCGAGCCGCAGTCCGAGCACCCAGGGCCGTACCGGGCGCGCCACGGCCCGCCGCGCGGACGAGTGAGCGCCCGAGCTCGCGAACGGCGCTCGGTACGTGCGCGGCGTTCGGTACATGCGCGGAGCCCGGTACATGCGCGGCGTTCCGGTCCGATACATGCGGTAGCGCCCCGCGGCCGGCCTCCGGCGTCCCGCCGACTCGTGGATGAACAGATCGAACTCGGGCAGCGACTCTTCGGGCTCTGAGTCGCCGAAGATGTTGCCGTGCCCCCGCCCGCGTCTCCTCATGAAGCGCAGATTAGTCGCCGCACGCGAGAATGCGAGTATGGAGATCGAACTGGTGCCCGAGTTCGGCGCGCGGCTGCCTCGCGGAGCGCTGGTCTTCGGCACGACGGAGGACGATGCGCGTCACCTGTTGGAGTGGTTCGGGCAGCCGCAGAAGTCGTTCGTATGCGGGATCAGGTGGAGCTGGCGGGTGCGCATCGCCGACCGCTGGGTGGCGGCCAGCGCCGGGGGCGACGGGCTGCTTGGCGAGATCCGCGTCATGCGCGCTATCGAATACGCCGACGGCGAGCCGGCCGGAATCCCGGTGATCTACCGCCGAATCGACGTCTTCGAGCACCAGATAGCAGAGATCGAATTCCTACTCGGCCCGGGCGCTGGTCCAGGACTGCGGCTGACCGGGATGGACGGCTACGCCCAGTCGGCGACCCTCACCGATCCGACGCGCCCCACCACGCGGGATCGATGAGCCACCCGGACAACGCCCCCTCGAACGCCTCGGGCGCGTCCAGCCAGGGAAAATGCCCCGCGTCGGCGATTTTGACGCGTGTCACCCTCGGCAGCGCCGCCGCGAGCGAATCCACCGCGGAACGCGGCCGGAGGTCGCTCAAGCCATCCACGATCAGCACCGGTACGTCGAGGGCCCTGGCACGCTCCTCCAGTTCGGCCGCGTCGTACGCGTCGGCCTCGTCGTGCAGCGATGCGTAGACCGGCTCGTCCTCATCGAAGATCTCGATGACCTGCGTCGCCGCGAGCTCCAGCGCCGAAGCCCGGTCCGGGAACTCCCCCGCGATCCGCAGCTGCCACAACCGGCGCTCCTGCTCCGGCGTACGCGCGTCGACGGCCTCGAGTTCGGCGGTCTCCGCGTCGTACGGCTTGGACGCAGCCGCCTTGTTGGCTGCGAACTCGGGCATCCACGTCTTCCGGCCGAGCCCGATCCCCGCGACGTACACCAGCCCGCGCACCCGAGCCCGGTACGCGCTCGCGAGCGCGTACTGCAGCACGACGGTCGCGCCCCACGAGTGCCCGAGCAGTGTGACCTCGTCGAAGCCGTAGTGCGCCCGGATCTGATCAAGATCGGCCAGGAAACGCGCGACCGTATACGGCCCCTGCCACTGGCTGCGGCCTCCGCCGCGCTGATCCCAGCGGACGACCGGCCCGAAGTCCTCCAGCATCCGCGCGATCGGCCCGAGCGTGTCCCAGAACGCCGGCCCGCCGTGGCAGAGCACGAACCCGTGCCGCTCCACCGCGTCGCCCCCGCCCTCGACTCCGCTACGCACCGTCCAGAGCCGACAACCGTCGTCCGCGGTGACGAACTCCACCCGTTCGCCCACGTCAGGGCTCGCTTCCGAGCACGCTCCGGGTGAACCCCGCAAGCTTCGCGCGCAGCCGCAGCACCTTCTCGGCCGGGTCCAGCGACTCCTCCATGGTCGTCGCGGCCTCGGACTTGAGCACCCCGCGCACGTACCGCGAACACTGCAAGTCGGCGCAGATGTAGTTGCCGACGGAGTTCCCGGCCCGACCCGCCGCTCCCGCCTTGGCGGCGGCGAAGTGCGTGACGCCCGAGGAAGCGTGCACGGTCAGGCAGATCGAGCACATCGAGCTGCGCAGCAGGCTGCCGCCACGGCGGTTCTGCGGGCGGCGCAACACGATGCCGACCGGCCCGTCCGTCCACGGAACGACGATGTAGGCGCGTTGCTCCGCCTTGGGGTCGCGCCAGCCCAGGAAGTCGAGTTGCTCCCAGAAGATCTCGTCGAGCTGGCCCGGCAGATTGATCCGCTGCGCCTCGCCCTTCGTGCAGTTGACGAAGGAATTGCGCACCGCGGCTTCGGTTAATGCCTCCATGCCGACACCCTAGACAAAGCTCGAGTGGATCACGAGCCCATTAGGCGACCGTGCCTACACCGGCTCCGGCACCCGCGCCCGCGCCCGCACCCGCGCCGCCGCCCAGCGTCACGTCGCCGGTCTTGAGCTTGATGTCCGGCGCGGTCTCGCCGAGCTTGATCTCGCCCGGCACCGTCTCGATGAGCTGATCCGACTCGTCATCCGTGATCGGCGCGACCTGCGACGTGCAGAAGCTGCAGCGCGCGGCCCGCGCCGGTATGGCGCTCAGGCACTCGGGACACGAGCGCTTGGCCTTGGCCAGGTCGTGATACGGGTTCATCGCCTCGGCGATCTTGTTGACCGGCATCACGATCAGGAAGTAGATCGCCGCCGCGATCAGCACGAAGGTGATGACGTCGTTGATGAAACTGCCGTACATGATCTTCGTACTGCCGAGCGTCCAGTACATCTGCGCGAAGGCACCCTTGTGCCCCGAGATGATGCTGATGAACGGCGTGATGAAGGTCTCGACGAAGGCCTGGACCAGGCTGCTGAACAGCGAGCCGATCACGACGCCGACCGCGAGGCCGATCATGTTCCCGCGGACGATGAACTTGAGGAACCCGTGCACGCTGCGCGCTCCAGAAGGACTGATGACGGACGGATGGGGGACGGACCTGAGGACGGACGGATCGTTGATAAGGACCCGAAGACAACCTCGGGCGCGCGCAGTATCTCACAGCACGACGACACTGAGGCGGGTAGCCGTATCGAGCTCGGCTTCCGTCAGTGACCAGCCGTCATAGTTCTGCGTCATTGGTGAAGATGACTTCATGCGTCCCTTCCGATTCCTGGCGTCGCTCAACGTGAACAGCCGTTTCGCCGAGCTGGCCTCGGTGGCTCGTGAGGCCGAGGCCGTTGGCTGCTCCGTGTTCGTTCTGCCGGACCACCTTGTCGGCTACGCATCATTGCTGCCGTTGGCGGTAGTCGCGGCGGCGACCGAGCGGCTTCGGGTGGGGACGTTCGTGCTGAATGTGAACCTGCGTCATCCGGCCGTGCTCGCTCAGGAGCTCGCCTCACTCGACGCGCTCTCCGGCGGCAGGCTGGAGATCGGGCTCGGCGCGGGCTGGAACAAGGCGGAGCACGATGCCATCGGCATCCCCTTCGACACCCCCGGTGCGCGCCTGGGGCGGCTGACCGAGGCGATCGCGATCCTCAAGGGCTGCTTCGCCGACGGGCCGTTCTCCTTCTCTGGCGAGCACTACACCGTCACGGACCACGTTGGCGCGCCCGAGCCGGTACAGCGCCCGCACCCGCCGCTTCTGCTCGGCGGCGGTGGCAAGCGCCTGCTGACCCTCGCCGCGCGCGAGGCCCAGATCATCAGCTTGGGGACGCGCTCGACGGCCGACAACGGCCTGGACCCGCGGAGCATGACCGCCGCGGCGACCGCGGAGAAGATCGGCTGGATCCGCGAAGCCGCAGGTGACCGCTTCGACGACCTGGAACTCAACACCCTTCCTGTCGGCGGCCCCGTCGTGATCACGAACACCCCACTCGCCGAGGCGCGCCGCCGCGCCGACCAGATCCGAAGCCGGACGGGCGTCGAGCTGACGGCCGAGGAGATCCTGGACTCGCCGCACGTGTTCATCGGCAGCATCAATGATCTGACACGCAAGTGCGTGGAACTGCGTCAGCGCTTCGGCATCAGCTCGTTCGTCGCCCTCGACCTCGACGCGCTCGCGCCGGTGGTGGAGGAGCTTGCCGGACGATGACGCCGCGCCGGCAGCCCAGATCACCCCACCCCACTCACGCCTTCTCCGCTGAGGACTCACCGCCCACGATCCTCGCGAGCGCCAGGGCGAAGAGGATCACGCCGCCGTTGATGGCGAGCTGCCAGTAGTTCGGGGCGTTCGACAGGTTGATGATGTTCTGCACGAGACCGAGGAGCACGACGCCGCTGGCGGCGCCGAGCATGGTGCCCTTGCCGCCCTGCAGCGAGACGCCGCCGATGACGGCCGCGGCGAAGACGGTGAAGATGATGCCTTCCTGGTAGCCCTGGTCGCCGGTGACGGAGGAGACGCGGCCGGCCTCGATCAGGCCGCCCAGGGCGGCGAGCATCGAGCCGACGATGTAGACGCCGATCTTGACGCGGTCCACGCGGATTCCGGCGGCGCGGGCGGCCTCCGGGTTGCCGCCGATGGCGTAGATCGCGCGTCCGGTGCGGTGGTAGCGCAGGAAGAGCCCGGCGAGGATGAAGACGACCGCGGCGACGACCAGGGAGAGGGGGACCTTGCCGAGGTACTCGGTGCCGAGGAACCCGAAGGCCTGCGGCAGCTGGTACGGCGACTGGCCCTGCACGACGCCGTTCTGCAGGCCCGCCAGCAGGACCGTCATACCGAGCGTGACGATGAATCCGTTGAGTCTCGCCTTGACGATGAGCAGTCCGTTGACGAGGCCGACGGCGGCGCCGATCGCGAAGAGGACCAGGATGCCGAGATAGGGGTTCCACATCAGGCCGGAGCCGAACGCCGCCTTGGGCACGATGAGCCACGCGGCGACCATCGGCGCTAGGCCGTAGGTGGCCTCCAGCGAGAGGTCCATCCCGCCGATCAGCAGGATCAGACTCTCGCCGACGACGGTGACGCCGAGCGCGGAGACCTGCTGGCCGACGCCCGAGATGAGGTTGTCGGTGGTCAGGAAGACCGGGCTGATCACCGCGCCGACCACCAGGATCACCACGAGCACGGGCAGCAGGGCGGCCTCGCGCAGGAAGCCGAGCGCGACGGTCGATCCGCCGAAGCCGCCGAGGCCGCCGCGACGCTGTGGCGGGGTGTCGGAGGCCGCGGCGTCTGGTTCGCGGGTCTGGGTCACGGACGGTACTCCCGATTCGTCTTCCGACATGCCTGATGAATCCGATGAAGGGTTCGATGAAGATTCCGATGAAGGGTTCGCGCCCGATGGGGTGTTCATGCCGCCACACCCTCGATCGCCGCGATCAGCGCGGCACGGTCCAGCTCGCCGCCGGGCCGTTCGGCCGCGATCCGGCCGCGCACGAGCACGAGCACCCGGTCGCAGTACGCGAGGTCGTCCAGTTCGTCCGTCGCGAGCAGCACGCCGGCGCCCGCGTCCGCCGCCTGCCGCAAGGCCTGGAGCAGCAGTTCCTTCGAGGCCACGTCGACGCCGCGGGTCGGCGTGATCGCGACGAGCAGCCGCGGTCCGCGCGCGAGGGCCCGGGCGACGGTGACCTTCTGCTGGTTGCCGCCGGACAGGTCGTCCACGTGCTGCTTGAGCGAGGAGGAGACGAGCGCGAGGGATTCGGCCCACGGCTTGGCCGCCTCGATCACCGCACGCGGGCCGAGGATGCCGAATTTCCCGGCGCTGAGCTGGTCGGTGACGGACATCGTCATGTTCTCGGCGATCGACAGGCCGCCGACGAAGCCCGCCATGCGCCGGTCCTCCGGGATGTAGCCGACGCCCGCCTTCAGCGCGGCCGCGCGGTCCCCCGGCGGCAGAGTCCGCCCTCCGACGACGATGTCGCCCTCGTCGGCCTTCTGCGTACCCGCCGCGGTCCGGCCCAGGGTGACGACGCCCGAGCTGATCAGGCCGATGACGCCGACGCTCTCCCCCGGCCGCACCGAGAGCGAGACGCCGCTCAGGTCCCCGTTCGGCGAGGCGACGCTCAGATTCCTGACCTCGAGGACAGCCGAGGTGGGCGACGACGAAGACGACGCGGACGAGTCCACCTCCGGTGCGACGAGGTTCTGCACGGTGACCGGGGGTGTCGCGACCGTCGTGGTCGTCGGCGTCGTCGTCCCGTGCACCATCGCGTTCACGAGGTCGTCCGTCCGCAAGGCGATGGTCGGCGCGGACAGCACGAGCTCGCCGTCCCGCAGCACCGCGACGTCGTCGCAGATGTCGAAGACTTCCTCGAGGTGGTGGGAGATGTAGAGCACCGCCACTCCCGAATCCACGAGCTGGCGGACCCGGGCGAACAGCCGCTGGACCGCGTCGTGCTCCAACGCGGCCGTCGGCTCGTCGAGCAGCAGGACCCTGGTTCCCGCCGCGACGGCCCTGGCCAGCTCGACGATCTGCCGCTGCTCCACGCTCAGGTCGCGGCACAGCCCGGCCGCGTCCACGGCGGTGCCCCACTCGCCCAGCACCGCCCTGGCATCCGCCCGCACGCTCGACCAGTCCACCCGGCCGCGCCGGCTCGGCAGCCGGCCGAGGAAGACGTTCTCGGCGACGGTGAGCTCGGGCACGATCATCGAGTGCTGATGGACGGTCGCGATCTTCTCGCGCCAGGCGTGGACCGCGCCGGCCGGGGGCGCGGGCTCGCCGTCGAAGGTGACCTCGCCGGCGTCCGGGCGCTGCAGGCCGCTGAGGATGGAGACCATGGTCGATTTGCCCGCGCCGTTGCGCCCGACCAGGCCGAGGCAGCGGCCCGGGGCCAGCGCGAGATCCACGCCGCGCAGCGCGCGGGTCGAGCCGAAGCTCTTGTGGATCCCGCGCGCTGCCACGGCCGTCGCCGTCGTCATATCTGGAACTCCGTCGTCATATCTGGAACTCCGTGCACGTCGTCGCCATCAGGAGCTCGCGCCGCTCGAGCACACGCCGCCGTGCGCCGCGCCGTACACGTTGCCCCACAGGCTGTTGTCGGTCACGGGGGTCGTGGCCAGCGAGCCGGGCAGGCTGTCCACCGGCGAGGTCAGCGTGAGGTTGAGCGTGCTCGCGGTGACGAATGGGGCGACGATCGGGTCGGCGAGGTTCGTGTCGCCGTTGTAGGACACGTTCTGCAGCGTCGGTGCGCCGCCACCGGCCTGGCCCGCGCTCAGCTTCACGCCCTTGGCCGCGTCCACCGCGTACTGCAGCGCGTACTTCGCGTAGAGGTCGGCGGGCTGCGACTGCGAGGCGTCCAGCGTGCCCTGCTGGACGTCGCACATCTCGAAGGCCACGCCGTCGTCACTGACGACGATCACGTGGTTGGCCGAGCCGACCTTGCCGTAGCCCTTGTTCGCCAGCAGCGGCAGGATGCCGGTGTCCGGGCTGCTCCACTGCGAGTAGATCGCCTTGAGCTTGCTGCCGTAGGCGTTGAGCGCGTTCTGCGCGTCGGTCACGGCGGTGGACTCGGTCCAGGCCGTCGGGTCCTTCAGCAGCGTCACACCGGGGTCGTTCTGCTGCATGCACGAGTTGAAGGCGTTCGTCCGGTCGGCACCGTTCGACGAGGTCAGGTCGCCCTCGAGGTCGAGCACGTAGCCGCTCTTGACCTTCGACGATATATAAGAGCACGCATCCTGGCCGTAGAGCGTGTTCGAGGCGCGCACGACCATGTAGACCTGGCCCGAGCCGACGATCGTGTCCACCGAGACCAGTTGCACGCCGTGCGCGTTCGCGTAGGCGATCGCCGGACTCAGGCTGGTGGCGGTCTCCGGGTTCACGATGATCGCCTTCGCGCCCTCGTTCACCAATGTCTCAATCTGCTGATTCTGCAGCGACGCGTCGGCCTGCGCCAGCTCGGGGCCGACCAACTGCACATTGTCCTGCGCGGCATACGTCTGCTCATAGCTGATGTACGCGGCCCAGAAGGCTGTGTTGTTGTAGGTGAGCGCCACACCGATCTTGATCGGACCGCTCCCGGTGGCGGCACTCGTACTTCCGGATCCAGGGGCCTTGGAGGAACAGCCCGCCGCGGTCAGCGCCGCGAGGGTCAGACAGGCCGCGAACAGGCTCGCGCTACGGCGCACTCGCACCGGGACCTCCAGTCGTCGGTGTCCGGACCTCTTTATCCGGACTGCTCGCGGGCCACGATAGATCCGATGACTGAGAGCGTCAATGCTCGGCAATGGACTCGATATCAATCGATGACCTCGGTCGCCGGGCGATTCCTCCGACCTGTCCTGGAGTTCATGATCGTTGATCACTGATACTCGCGCAGCCGCAGGTGACCCGCCTGAAGTACGAAGGCGAGGAGCAGCAGCCCGCCGATCACCAACTCGGCCCACGCGGAGGCCCCGACGCCGGAATCCACAGCCGCGTCGAACTGCGCGGTATTGATCTGGATCACCCTGCCCAGCGCCGCCATATACGCGTTGAAGTCGGCGTTGGACTGGCCGGGCGCGGTCCCGATGTCGAGAGCCACCGCAGCCGCCAGCTCGCCGCCGTTCGCGTCGGATCGGATCCTCTTGTCGTCCTGCAGGTATGTGTCGAACGCCTGCGCCGCCGCCGTCGCGGCCTGGCCCTCGCCGGGGAACGTGATGTTGTCCAGCTCAGTGCCCAGATACCCGCCGCGGCCGGCGCCCCCCACCTCGGCGACCTTCTGCAGGAAGGAGGTCTGCAACTCCGGTCCGCGATTCTCCAGCAGCCAGCGGCTTTCGTCCGCGTTGGCGTCGTCGGACACGGCCTGCGCGCGGTCGAGTGCGTAGATCGAGTCGTACGCCTCATGTTTCGCGACGTGCAGGTGATCGGCCGCGGTGAGCTGCGTGGACAGACCGAGCAGCCCGGTCACGAGGGCGACGATCGCGCCGGCGGACAGCCAGCTGAGACGGCGGCGGAAGCGACGCGCGTAGTAGTGGTTGCCGAGCATGAGCGCGGCGACGGCGATCAGCCCGAGCACGAGGACCGCGTAGCCGAACAGCGACATGGCCGAATGGTCGGACGAATACGAGGAATCGACCTCCTGGCCGTCCGTCGCAGCAATCTGCGACGATGCGGGCAGCATGGAGCCGTGCAGGATCGCCGACGCCGTCTCGTACTCGGCCAGCGCCTCGGCGGGCGGTGTCGCAGGCTGCTGTCCCGTGGCGGCCTGCTGATCGACGTAGAACGCGTCGGCGACGTCCGCCTCGTAGCTGCCGAGGCTGTCGAGCAGCGCCTTCGCCTGCGAACTCAGGGACGGATTCTCGGCGATCAGTTCAAGGTCCGCATCCGCGGCGCTCCGGTCCGTGTTGTACGCGTTGAAGGACGCGGCCGCGTTCACCGAGGTGGGCACCGAGAAGCCGCGCGCCGGATGATAGCCGACCAGCAGCAGGTTGGCTGCCTGCGCGTCCATGTCGTTGAGCCGGTAATAGAGTTCGCCCGTCGCCGAAACCTCGGTTGTCCGCGACTTCAGGCTGCTGAGACTCGCGGAGTCGCGGGTCAGGCCGAGCGCGGAAATGAGGCCGAGCAACAGACCCAGCAGCGCGAGCGCGGCCGTCAGCAGTTTGAGTCGGCGTGGCGTGTCCCCGTAGACAGATTTCACGGCCGTACGTTGCGCCATCCGCCGACGCGACGTAAAGATCCAGAAGCGAATCCTCGCGTTATTTAAACGCCTGAATCCCCACGGTGCAGCGTCACCAACTCCTGATATGCGTCCTCGATGTCGGCGAGGTCGGCGGGCTCGGGCACGGTCTCCTTGGCGAGCCGGTGGATCATCTCGGCCTGCGCGAGGAGCACCGGCAACTGCTCGGGGCGGCGAGTGGAGCCGGTGATGAGCACGAGCGCGTCGAGCTGGCGGATCAACACCGCGGGCATGCCGGCCGCCGCCTGCCGGACCTTCTCATGGGCGCGCTGCACGAGCCGGTCGTAGGAGATCGGCGCGAGTATCAGCCGGACCAGGCCGTCGGAGTCCCGGCAGATCGGGTCGGGATCCCAGTCCCGGGCGATCCGGCACAGGCTCTCGCCCAACCAGTCGATGCAGGTGAGCGCGGTGAAGGTGTCGTTCACCGCGGGCGACAGGGCTCTGATGGCGATCTCGACGAGCTGGTCCACCGCGAAGGCGACGTCCTGCGTCAGCGGGCGGTGCGGGCCGGCGATGTGCGAACGGCGCAGCCAGCGCTCGATCTCCGGGCCCGCCTCGGCGGGCCAGACGGTCAGAAAGGGGTGCCCGCGCACGAGGAAGTGCCCGGGACGGTGGTGCAGCTTGATCACCGCGTCGTGCTCGACCGCCAGGTCGACCAGCATCGAGCGCCGGACGAACTGCAGATAGCCGCTCTCCGGCGCGGCCACCACGCCGCCGCCGCGTTCCATCATCGCGCGCAGCACCTCGACCTCCGGCGCGGTGCGCGAGTGCGCCCGGCCGCCCTGCGAGCCCATCTCGTGCTCCACCGCCTCGGCCAGGTCCCGCGCGATCCCGGCGATCACCTGCGGAAGCTGGATCATCACCGCGACGTGGTGGATGAAGTAGATCAGCACCCCGACATCGATCAGGGTCAGCCCGAGCACGACGGTGATCGAGATGTGCGGCACGAAGTCCCCGTGCGGACCGCCGCCGACCGCGACCAGGTCGAGCATCGCGTAGACGAAGGTGGCGACGAAGGTGCCGAGCGTCCACTGCGTGCCCCGGTCCCGGATGAAGTTGCGCAGCATCCGCGGGCCGAACTGGGTAGAGGTGAGCGTGAGCGCGACCAGGATGATCGAGAAGACGACGCCGACCACAGTGATCAGCGCGGCGGCGAGCGTGGTGAGGATCTGCCTGGCGCCGTCCGCGCTGCCCGCGATCACCCATCCGGGCAGATGCCAGCCACGGTAATAAGCAGCCGAATCCACCGCACGGGTGATGAGGAAGAGCACCGTGACACACAAAGTCTCGGCCGTGGGCACCAGCCAGAGATTGGTGCGCGCAGCCTCGGCCAGCCACTGGGCCTCGGGTCGCACTCGGCGCGGCACGGGTGCACCTGCTTCCGGAACCTCGAAGGAACGGAATCAACGGAGCGTTGAATCCTCGCCGACCAGACTTCCCGGCACACCACCTTTACTCTAACCGGGCTAATCCGACCGGCGGATTGCCGGAAGATCACAGTTCTCCCGCCTGATTACTCTCCGCCGCCGCAATCGCTACCCTCGGTGCAACCGAGTCACCGGCGGGGCGCGTCGTGAGCTCGTCAGACCAGTCGGCGGAAGGACATGTCGCACTCCATGGACCGGCGCAACGAGCCCTGGCACCCGCAGCAGCCCCAGCGTTCCGAGGAGGAACTGTGGCGGCCGCCGAACACGGCCGAGCCGAGTCCGCGCCGCGTCGGCCGAACGGGTGAACACGCGCGCGGCGGACGCGGCGGACACACCCGCGCGCCCGCGTCGCACCGGGCCGACGTCCAGTCCGAGGCCGGCGGCGCCCGGATCAACGAGGACCTGGACCTCGACGAGCTCGACCCGCACGGCCGGGCCCGGCACCGAGCCGCCGTGAAGGCCGCCCGCGCGGCGAGCCCGAACCCGCGGCGCAAGCGGGCGTTCCAGGCCACGGCCTCGATCTGCGCGGGCGTCATCCTCGCGGTCGCGTCCCTGGGCACCTACGCCTACGAGCACCTGTTCGGCCAGGTGGACACCGAGTCGCTGGACTCGCTGACGGACCGTCCGGCCGCCGCGCGCGCCGACCGCTTCGGCAACCTCCCGGAGAACATCCTGCTGCTCGGCTCGCAGACCCGGGACGGCCAGCGCGGATCGCATCTCGGCAACTCCAGCAAGCTGGGCACCGACATCTCGGACACGGCGATGCTGGTGCACATCAACGCCGAGCGGAAGTGGGCCACCGTCGTCTCCATCCCGCGCGACCTGATCGTGGCGCGCCCGGAGTGCCGCGGCCGGCTCGACCCGACGCAGACCGTCCCGGCCGCGACCGCGGCGATGTTCGACCTCGCGATGAACCTCGGCGGGCCCACGTGCGCGGTGGCGACCGTGGAGCAGATGACCGGGATCCGGATCGACCACTTCGTGGAGATCACCTTCAACGCGTTCCAGGCGCTGACGAACGCGGTTGGCGGGGTGACGGTGTGCGTGCCGCCGCCGGGCATCAACGACCCGAACTACAGCGGACTCGTCCTCAGCCCGGGCCTGCACACGGTCAGCGGCCCGGAGTCGCTCGCCTTCGTGCGGGACCGGCACGGCCTGGCGAACGGCACCGACCTGAACCGGATCCGGATGCAGCAGATGTTCGTCACCTCGCTGTTCAACAAGCTGGCCAGCGGCGGCACACTCGGCGACCCGATCACGCTGTACAAGATCGCCGACGCCGTGACCGGCAACCTGACCGTGGACACCGGCCTCGACTCGATCAACGCGATGGTCGGGCTGGCCGGGAGCGTGCAGAGCCTGAAGAGCCACTACATCCAGTTCATCACGGTGCCCTACGGCTTCGACCCGGGGAATCAGAACCGCGTCATCCCGGGGCCCGGCTTCGACGACGTGTGGACGGCCCTGCGCGACGACTCGCCGCTGCCGGGCTCGACCGCCGCCGCGACCTTCGGCACGACGCCGAGCACGCCGTCGGCGAACCCGTCGCCCACCGCGAACGCGAGCACCGCCGCCACCGCCGCTACTGCAGACGCCGCCGGCGCCGCTTCGCTGAACGGCGTGCCGATCGAGGTCTACAACAGCACGGTGGTGCCGCACCTCGCGCTCTACGCCACCGAGAACCTCAAGACCCTCGGCCTCGACGCGCAGGTGGGCCCGACGAGCAAGCGCTATAGCGGCTACGGCCAGACGGAGATCCTCTACCCGCGCGGCGACCTGGCCCGGGCGCGGGCGCTGCAGGCCAGGATCGTCGGCTCGGTCACGCTCCAGCAGAGCGGCTACGTCAGCGGGCTGACCCTGGTGGTCGGCCAGAGCCGCCCGGCGGGCCTGGTCGCCGCGCCCGGGGGCGGCAGCGGAACGGGCCCGGACGCCCAGTCGGCCGGCGGGCCCTCCGCCTCGATCAGCGCGGAGAGCCGGACCGGAGACGAGAGCCTCTGCTCCGACCTGCCGGACACGGTGAGGTTCGGCGGCCACCCGTAGCCGGGCTGACCCGCGGGCGGCCGACCCGTCGTCAGAGCTCGAAGACGATCTTCCCGACCAGGTCCCCGGCCTCCATCTTGGCGAAGCCGGCCTCCGCCTCGTCCCGCAGCGACAGGATGCTGTCGATCACCGGTCGCACGCCGGTGTTCGCGCAGAAGCGCAGCAGCGCGGCCAGCTCGTCGCGCGAGCCCATCGTCGAGCCGACCACGCGCAGCTGGTGGAAGAAGATCCGGGTCAGCGCGGCGGGCGGGTTCGGGCCCGAGGTCGCGCCGGAGATGACGATCGTCCCCTCCTCGCGCACCGAGGCCACCGAGTGCGCC
>NZ_DASZKT010000046.1:0-26669 GCF_035552695.1 Actinospica sp. | reverse complement strand
CATCCATTGCTGTCATAGCGTCGATCATATCCTGTGTCGCACAAAATGCCCGTTTTTGCGTCGGGCCCTGACGCGTACGGGTGATACACAGCGCCCTGCGAGCGCCACCCGGGTTGTGTGCAACAGCTTGCCACAGGTTCTCGACCAGGGGGTGCGGATTGCGGCAACATTCGCCCATGAAGAAATTCGCCATCAAGATCGCGGTCAACGCGGTGGCGCTGTGGGTGTCCTCCCTGGTGCTCAAGTCAGGGATCACCTTCGAGCACTCCGGCGCCTCCAAGGTGCAACTGGTCGAGACCATCCTGATCGTCGCCCTCATCTTCGGGCTCGTCAACACGTTCATCCGTCCCATCGTCAAGCTTTTCAGCTTCGGCCTGATCATCGTGACGCTCGGGCTCATCACCTTTATCATCAATGCTCTGATGCTGTGGCTGACCTCTGCGATCTGCGCCCACTTCGCGGTGCAGTTCCACGTCAAGAACTTCATCTCAGCCCTCGCCGGATCGCTCATCATCACCGTGGTCTCACTGGTGCTGCACGCGGTGCTGCCCGACGACGACAAGTGACCGAATCCACAGATTCCATGGGCCCGCGGTGACCGTGTCCGCGCATCCCGGCGCGGACGCTCACCCGTCCCCCGGTCCGTCACGGACCGCATCCGTACTACCGTTGCCTGGCAGAATTCGAACTGCGTGCCCGGCGCCGGCACCTCCGACGCCACGGCCTGAAGCGAGGGAACAACGGTGAGATCCGCGGATGCGCAGCGGGTGTCTGCGCGTACGAACACTCCGGCCGCGGGCCGGATCCCAGGTCGCCGACGATGATCGGGGACCAGGTCGCCGAGCTGCTCGGCGCGAAAGTCGCGGGGGTCACGGCGCTCGGCACCGGTTCCGGGGGGACCGGCGCCTACCGCGTCGCGCTGCTGTCCGGGGAGAACGTCTTCGCCAAGGCCTATCCGGGCGACGCGCCGGGCTTCCTGGCCGCGGAGGCGCGCGGGCTGCGCTGGCTGCGCGAGGCGGACGGGGTCGCGGTGCCCGAGGTGCTCGGCGAGACCGAGGACCTGCTCGTCACCACGTGGATCACGCCGGGCCGCGCCACCCCGTCCGGCGCCGAGGAGCTCGGCCGCCAGCTCGCCACGCTGCACGCGCGCGGCGCGCAGAGCTTCGGCGCACCCTGGGACGGGTATATCGGCGCACTGTCGATGAGCAATGCCGAGTCCGACGAATGGCCGTCCTTCTACGCCGAACGCCGGGTTCTGCCATACCTGCGCGCGGCGGTGGATAGAAAAGCTCTGGATTTGAGCCAGGCGGCTGACATCGAGCGGGTCTGCGAGCGTATCGAGGAGCTCGCCGGGCCGCCGGAGCTGCCCGCGCGGCTGCACGGGGACCTGTGGGCCGGGAACGTGCAGTGGGACGTGCGGGGCCGGGGCTGGCTGATCGACCCCGCCGCGCACGGGGGCCACCGGGAGACCGACCTCGCGATGCTGGCCCTGTTCGCGCCGCCGCAGCTGGAGACGATCCTGACCGCGTACGACGAGGTGCACCCGCTCGAGGACGGCTGGCGCGAGCGCGCGGGCCTGCACCAGCTGCACCCGCTGCTGGTGCACGCGGCGCTGTTCGGGGGTTCTTACGGGGCTCAGGCGGTCGGGGCGGCACGCCAGTACCTGTGAGCAGCGGCTGAGTCAGTACGCTGCGGAGCGCTCACCCGTTCGGCGCATGCCGGAAGGACACGATTCGGACGCGGCTGGGCAAAAGCTGTGTCATAGCCGGTACTGACGATTCTCATCCACCTATTAGAGTGGCCGGTCGGTGGGGCTCACGACCGGCCGCCTCGGCCGGGTGAACACAAGGAGCTTGGCCCTATGGAGTACTGCGGTAACTGCGGGGAGCCCACGGAGGGCCGCTTTTGCCGGATGTGCGGGACCCCCGTAGGCGACGTGGCGGCGCAGAACACGCAGGCCATGGCAGCGGTTCCGTCCGGTTACGATGCGGAGGCCACGCAGGCGATGGCCGCGGTCCCGGCCGGGTACGGCGCCGAGCCGACGCAGCTGGTCGGCGCGCCGCTGCCGACGGCGCCGGTGCAGCCGCCGAGCGAGTTCGACAGCCTGTTCCGCAACGCGGACGGCGGCCCGGGCCTGCACGGCCAGACCCAGCTGCTGCCGCCGGTCGTCGAGACGGACTACCGGATGCGGCCGCCGGGCGGCGGGCACAATCCGCCGGGCGCGGGCGGGCCGGACGGCCAGGACGAGCCGCGCACGAACCGGACGGTCGTCCTCGCCACGATCGGCGCGGTGGTGGTGGCCGCCTGCGTGATCCTCGGGCTGCTCTACCTCGGCAACCAGGGCAACGGCGCGCCCGCCGCGAGCAGCACGAACACCGCGCAGGCCGGAGCGGCCAACGCGAGCGCCTCGCAGGCGCCCGGCGTGATCTCGGTCCCGTCGAACAGCGTCTCGCCGACCCCCACCGCGGCCTCGAGTTCGGCGGCCGCGACGACGAGCGCGGCGTTCAGCGGCGACAGCCTGCCGCTGGGTCCCGGATCGCAGGGGAGCCTGGTCAAGTGGGTGCAGGAGAAGCTCAAGCAGCTCGGTTACTACCACGGCACCGTGACCGGCTCGTTCGACCAGGCGACGGCGCTGGCGGTGCAGCAGTTCCAGGGTGCGGCCGGGGTCACCGGCGACGCGGCGAGCACCGTGGGCCGGCACACCGAGCTCGCGCTGGAGGCGGCCGGCAGCAAGCCGGGGCTGCACTACAACGACAGGAACCAGGACGTCAGTCGGCTGAACCAGTCGCTGAACCTCGCGGAGAGCGCCGGACTTTCGGGCAGCAGGTACACGACGCAGACGGCCGAGGCCGTGGCGTTCTACCAGCAGTCGGTGGGCCTGTCGCCGACCGGCCAGATGGATGATGCCACCTGGACCAAGCTGCAGACCGGGACGCTGGCCGGCTCGACGTTCAGCGGCTACAGCGGCCTCACCGGGCTGAACAACTGAGCGCCGCGGGCAACGCCGCCGCCGACGTCCGCGAGCGTCAGCCGTCGAGCCCGGCGGCGGCCACCAGGCGGTCCCGCTCGCCCTGGTCGATCGCCGTCCAGCGGGTCGCCCGGATCGCCCCCTCCAGGGCGAGCAGCGTGTGCACGCACTCCTCGGGCGGGGTCTGCGCGGCGATCAGCTGCCAGACCTCGAGCGCGCCCTGGCGCTTGAGCTGTTCCAGCGTCTCCACGCCGACGGAGCGCAGCCGGGCCGAGAGCACCGGGCCGATGTTGACGGCCCGGTCTATCGCCAGTCCGTGAATGACAGTTCCCACCGAAGTCTCACCCTCCGCCTCGAGCCCGCGTCCCGCGCAACCGAATGCCGAATCCGCTACCTGTGCCGTGCTTCCACCTTCGCTCGGCCCCGGCCGCGCGGCCACCCGAATCGCCCTTGCGGGTCACGGTCGGTGCGACTCCCGGCATGCCGGGCTTCTGCTTTCATATCGATCGCATGTCGGTAACCTCAGGCGGGCCACGCGTGTCTGCCGGTCCGGATACCGTGAACAGTGCAAACCCAGAATGGAGGGGTCATGGACGTCGCCAATATCGGCGTGACGACACCGACGACGCCCGGAACACTCGAGGACACGGTCGCGGGCGTCGAGGCCGAACTGACCCAGGCCCAGATCGACCTGGAGCACACCCGTTCCCAGCTCGACCACCTCACCCGGCAGCAGCACAGCCAGCTGGGACCGCTCTACGACCAGCTGGATCAGCTCGACCTGGACATCGCCGGGCTGCGCGCGACGATCACCGGAGACCCGGAGGACCTGCGTCGGCTGCAGCAGCTTTACGGCACGACCGAGCAGGCGGCGGATCCGCTGACCGATCCGCTCCCCGAGCCGGCGCCCGCGATCGACCCCGAGTACGCCAGCACGCTGCGCTTCACGGAGCCGGAGGAGACGCCCGCCGAGGCGCAGCCGAGCCCGGCGAAGGTGGCCCAGCGGCTCTACCGCGACCTGGCCAGGCGCGCGCACCCGGACCTGGTGCAGGACCCGGTGGAGCAGGAGCGCCGCAGCGCGTTCATAGCGCGGGTGAACGACGCGTACCGCCGCCTGGACCTCTACGAGCTGCAGCGGCTGGCCGAGGAGTGGGCGGTGCTCAACAACGTCGGCCCGGGCGACCCGACCGTGCGGCAGCTGTGGCTGCGGCAGCGGATGATCTGGCTCAAGGCGCGGCTCGCCGAGTCCCGGGTGGAGCGCGAGACGCTGCTGTCCAGCCCGATCGGGCAAGTGCTGCTCGAGGTGGGCGCGGCCCAGGTGCTCGAGGTGCTCGGCTCCCGGCTCCACGAGCAGATCAACATGAAGGAACAGCAGCTGAACCTGCTCAGGCAGCAGCTGCTGATGCCGCGCTAGGAAGCGCGGGCCGGCCCGCGGTCGTGGCGCGGGCTCCGGCGGGCCCTCAGCGGAACTCCGTGGCCAGTCCGGTGGCCACGGCGAGCCCGGTGGAGCGGTCGAGCAGGTAGCCGTGCAGGCTCTCGGTCACCGCGCGGGGCTCGATCACCATGTCGTCGATCCCGGGGCCGAAGCGGGCGGTCAGCTTGGCCTCGCACAGCGCGGTGAGGTCCGTGTGCGAGACGATGTTGAACCAGTGGCGTACGGCCGCGGGCCATTCCCCCTGATTGCTGCGCGGGGGCGGGTCGAGCAGGTCGAAGACCACCGAGGGGCCGCACAGCGCCGGACCCAGCGTCACGAGCGTGACGGCCGCCTGGTCGCTCACCGCGCACAGCGCCTCGTACGCGATCAGACCGCCGAGCGCGTGCCCGACCACGACCTGCGTCTCCGGGCCGATGCAGGCCTGGGTGCGGTCCCGCAGCTCGTGCCGGAACTTCCGGTCCGTCAGATAGCGCCGCAGCTCGCGCGCCGCCTCCTCGGGCGGCTTGGGCTGGTGGGCGAAGTGCGGGGTGGCGGCCAGCGCCCGCGGCAGGTCCGCAGGCTCTCCGCGCCCCTGGCCGGTGCGCACCGCGGCGGCCCACCAGCCCTCGAGCAGCCGGCGTTCGATCCGCTCGGCCTCGGCGGCCGCGTTCGGCGGCTCGGGCATCGAGCGCAGGTCCGCGAATTCGACCACCTTGATCCGGTCCGCACCGGGCACCTGGCCGCGCACCGCCCGCAGCGAGGACAGCAGGGCGGCGGCGATGCGGGGCGGACCCGGGGCCGTATCCGGGCTCGGCACCACGACTATGACCGCCATACGTGGCCCCCTCGGGGTGTGCGCGCTGTTCCCGTGCCCAGGCTTGCCTGCCGCGCCCTCGATCCGCGGCGGCCATCCCTGCTGACTGTGCGTCAGATCATCCTATAGCGCCAGCGTAACCGAAGCACGACCCCTGGTGAGCGTCCGTGCGGTGGCGGCGGGGAGAACGCACGAGTCGTTACCTACCGGCTACCGTCGCGGACGGCCGCGAGCCAGTCCCGCGCGGCGGCGAACTCGGCGTCGGTGTTGCCGGGACGGATCGTCGGGGCCTGCCGGTCGGCGCGCGGGTAGGAGCCGAGGAAGCGCAGGTGCGCGCTGTTGCGGCGCAGGCCGAGCAGCGCCTCGCCGACCCGCTCGTCGTCGATGTGCCCCTCGCAGTCGATGCAGAAGTAGTACTTGCCGATGGCCTCGCCGGTGGGCCGGGACTCGATCCGGCACAGGTTCACCCCGCGCCGGGCGAACTCCTCGAGGATCTCCATCAGCTCGCCGGGGTGGTTGTCGCGCAGGCCCACGGTGATCGAGGTCTTGTCGAGCCCGGTCGGCTCCGTCGGGCGTCCCGGCCGGGTGACGACGACGAAGCGGGTCTGCGCTCCCGCGTTGTCGTGGATGTCCTCGGCCAGCACCTGCAGGCCGTAGCGCGCGGCGGTGAAGGCCCCGGCGAGCGCGGCGTCGAACTCCCCGTCGCGCACCTGCCGGGCGGCCTCGGCGTTGGACGCGGCCGTCTCCCAGCGCACGTCCGGCAGCTCCTGGCCGAGCCAGCGGCGGCACTGCGGCATGGCGACCGGGTGGCTGGCGACGGTCTTGACCGAGGCCAGGTCGGTGCCCGGGCGCACCAGCAGGGCGAAGGAGACGGGCAGCAGCATCTCGCGCACGATCATCAGCGGCTCGCCGGACGCGAGTTCGTCGATGGTCGCGGTGACCGCGCCCTCCACCGAGCTCTCCATGGCGGCGACGGCGGCCTCGCACTCGCCCGAGCGCACCGCGTCGAAGGCGGCGGGCACCGAGGCGCACGGCACGCCCTCGATCCGCGCGGCCTCGGGCAGGCTCAGCAGCGCGGCCTCGGTGAAGGTGCCCGCGGGCCCGAGGTACGCGTAACGGGGAAGTGACGCATGCGACATGCCGCTAACCTACCGCTCCTGGCGCACCACGACGAAGACGAACCAACGCATGCGACATGCCGCGCTGTAAACCACGGCTCCTGGCGCACCACGACGAAGACCGACCAACGCATGCGACACGCCGCGCTGTAAACCACCGCTCCTGCGCCAGCTACTCGATCGGGTTACGTGATCGGGGCGCCGGACAGCACCCGCTCCAGGTCCGCGCGCAACTGCGGGACGGTGATCTGCTCGACGAGCCACTCGATGTGCGCTTTGCCGTCCGAGGTGTAGCCGAGCACCTGCAGGCCGTGCGTCACCTGGTAGTCGCCGGAGAAGTCGGTCGGCTTCTCCACGTCCACGCCGACGGCCGCGCCGGAGGTGTGGATGACGTCCCAGGACCCGGTCAGGCCCTGCGAGCTGGGCAGGTTGAAGCGGCCGAGCCAGGTCTTCATCACGCTCGTGGTGTCGCGCCACGGGTCGGTGGTGATCAGGTCGAAGGTGATCCGCTTCTGGTCGGCCGCGGGCAGGCCGCGCCAGGCCGCGCTGACGTCCGCGACGGTCGTCGGGCAGTCGTCGGTGCAGTGCGTGAAGCCGTAGAAGACCAGCGTCAGATCGCCCTTGGCCGGGGCCTCGACACCCGTGCTGCCGCCGGCGCTGGAGCTGTAGGTGCCGCTCGGCAGGCTGTACGGCTTGGTCAGCACGAAGCCGGTGTACGCGGAGGACGGGCCGATCTGCGTCGCCTGCGCCACCGCGGAGCCGCTCGTGGACGCGCTGGAACCGCACCCGGCCAACGCGCCCGCGCCCAGCACGCCGACCGCGGCGAGCAGGAGAGTCTTCCGCAGGTTTCTCACGGCTCCGATGGTGCCATGCCTCCCGTCGGCCGCCCGCACTGGGGCCATTCGAGCGAATTTCTAGCACCGGATGGGCACTTTCCGGTCGCATTGATGGCGTAGTGATCCTAGAAGTCGGTAATACCTATCCACGTGTCCTTAAGACGCGGGAGGTAAAAGCTCGTGGTGGACGTGAATTGGACCCTGCTGTTGCCCCGCGAGGCGCAGAGCGTGGGCAAGGCGCGACGCATGCTGAGGGACACCGCCGACCTGGTCGGCATGGATCCCGACATCATCTTCGACCTCGGCGTCGCGCTGACCGAGGCCTGCGCCAACGTGATCGAGCACTCGGGACCGGCCGACGGCTACGGCCAGCGCGCGCCCGACGGCTACTGGGTCGCGGCGGGAATCAGCTCGGACCGCTGCTGGGTGGACGTGATCGACAACGGCATCGGCTTCGCCCCGCGCCGGCTGGTCGAGGTGCGCGGGCAGCGGATAAGGCCGACGGCGGTGCCGAACACGGCCGACATGGCCGAGAGCGGCCGCGGCCTGATGCTGATCGAGGCGCTGTGCGACCGCGTGGACATCCGCAACCACCCGGCGCGCGGCGCGATGATCCATTTCGAGCGGGATCTCAAGCCGCGCGAATCGCTGGCCGCCTGACGGACCGCCCTGACAGACTGCGGAGTATGGCGGACGGCGGAGCGGGACGGGACGGCTTCGACGCGGTGCTGCTCGCCGGAGGGCTGGCGAAGCGGCTGGAAGGCGCGGACAAGCCCGCGCTGAGCCTCGGCGGGGTGACCCTGCTGGACCGGGTCGTCGAGGCGTGCGCCGCGGCCCGGGACGTCGTGTGCGTCGGCCCGGTGCGGCCGACCCGGAGACCGGTCCGCTGGACCCGCGAGGATCCCCCCGGCTCGGGCCCCGCGGCCGCGCTCGCCGCGGGACTCCGGCTGACCCGAGGCCCCTACGTCGTCGTGCTCGCGGCCGATCTGCCCTTCCTGACCGCAGACGTCATACACACCCTGTGGACGAATGCCGCCGGCCACGATGGCGCGGTGCTCACGGACCACGAGGGCAGGGATCAGTGGCTCGCGGCCTGCTATCGACACAGCTCCCTGACGGACGCGATCACCCGATACGACTCGACCGCCGGTCTCTCCCTCAGACGGCTGCTCGCGGGATTCGATCTGGCGCGCGTGCCGGACGTGGATGGCCGGGCCTTCGACTGCGACACCTGGGAGGATGTGGCCCATGTTCGACGACTGGTTGACGGAGGTGGCGGCGATCACCGGCCGCCCGGAGCTGAATCTGAGCACTGATCAGCAGAAGCTGGTGCTCGACCTGGCGCGCGAGGCGGCCCACGGCGTCGCCCGCCCCGCCGCGCCGCTCACCACCTTCCTGGCCGGCTACGCGCTCGGCACCGAGGGCGGCCTCGACCGCCTCGCCGCACTGGTGGGCGAGTTGAGCACAGCGGCCCAGGCCCGCGCGCCGAAGGACGGTGCGTGACCGGGCCGTACGACCTCCCACGGCGACGGGGCTTAGTCTGGAGCGATGAAGGCGATCGTATTCAGTGAGCCGGGCGGTCCCGAGGTACTCGCCTGGTCTGAGGTGCCGGATCCGGAGCCGCGCGACGGCGAGGTGCTGATCGACGTGGCCGCGGCCGCGGTGAACCGGGCCGACCTGATGCAGCGGGAGGGCTTCTACGCGCCGCCGCCGGGGGCCAGCGAGATCCTCGGCCTGGAGTGCTCGGGCCGGATCGCCGCGCTCGGCCCCGGCGTCTCCGGCTGGGGCGTGGGCGACGAGGTGTGCGCGCTGCTGACCGGCGGCGGCTATGCGCAGAAGGTCGCGGTACCGGCCGGGCAGCTGTTTCCGGTGCCGAAGGGCGTGGACGTGGTCACGACGGCCGGCCTGCCGGAGACCGTCTGCACCGTGTGGTCGAACGTGTTCCTGACCGCCAACCTGCAGCCGAACGAGACGCTGCTCGTGCACGGCGGCGCCAGCGGCATCGGCACCACGGCGATCCAGCTGGCGAAGTCGCTCGGCGCGAAGGTGCTGGTCACGGTCGGATCGAAGGAGAAGGCGGAGCGCTGCGTCGAGCTCGGCGCGGACGCCGCGATCAACTACAAGGACGAGGATTTCGTCGAACGCGTGGGCGAGCTGACCGAAGGCCACGGCGCGGACGTGATCCTGGACAACATCGGTGCGAAGTACCTGGCGCGCAACGTGGACGCGCTCGCGGACAGCGGACGCCTGGTGATCATCGGCCTGCAGGGCGGTACCCGGGCCGAACTGGACATCGGCAACCTGCTCCGCAAGCGCGGAGCGGTGATCGCCACCACGCTGCGCAGCCGGCCGCTCGCGCAGAAGGCGGCGATCGTGGCGTCGGTGCGCGAGCACGTCTGGCCGCTGGTGGCCTCCGGCGCGTTCCAGGTCGTGGTGGACCGGAAGGTGCCGATGGCCCAGGCCGCGGAGGCGCACCGGGTGGTCGAAGCATCGGAGCACATCGGCAAGGTATTGCTGGTCGCGCAGTGAACTGCAAGTGGGAAAGGATGGTGCCATGCCCGAACTGAATGCGAACACGCAACCCCCCTCGCCTTACCGGGGCGATAACGTCATCGTCGTCGGTCCGGACGGGCGGCCGGACGATCACGACCTCGAGCACGAGCACGAGCAGCAGCGCCAGGGCGGCGAGGACCCGACCAGCGTCGCCGAGATGGTCGAGCAGCCCGCGAAGGTGATGCGGATCGGCTCGATGATCAAGCAGCTGCTCGAGGAGGTGCGCGCGGCGCCGCTGGACGAGGCGAGCCGGGCGCGGCTGGCGGAGATCCACCGCTCCTCGATCGCCGAACTGGAGAAGGGCCTCGCGCCCGAGCTGATCAGCGAGCTGGAGCGGCTCTCGCTGCCCTTCGCCGAGGAGGAGGTGCCGAGCGAGGCGGAGCTGCGCATCGCCCAGGCCCAGCTGGTGGGCTGGCTCGAGGGGCTGTTCCACGGCATCCAGACGGCGCTGTTCGCGCAGCAGATGGCGGCGCGGGCGCAGCTGGAGCAGATCCGCCGGGCGCTGCCGCCGGGGGTCGGAGACCAGGGTCCCGAGCAGCCGTACCCGGGCCAGGCGCCGTCCGCGGGGCAGTACCTGTAGCCGGGGAGCCCGGAGCCGAGAACTCGCGCGGGGACGCGTCCGTCGAGCACGGACGCGTCCCCGCTGGGTTTGTCTGGGGCGGATTCACTCAAGTTCAGCTGAGCACGTGCAGGACCTTGTCGTAGTGGTGGGTCCACCAGACGATCAGCGCCGACTGGTCGGCGAACTGGACGCTCGGCCGCCGGTCGAGCAGCTCGTAGCGCCAGGTGAGCATCCAGAAGTCGGTCAGCCGCTCCCACCACAGCCGGTGCAGCGCGGCGGGCAGTTCGGAAGCGAGCCAGGGCCGCTCGTCCAGGTACCCGTGCACATATTCGCGCACCAGTTCCAGGTCGAGGCGGCCGAACTCGACGAATATGATCAGCGCCGAACGGATCAGCTCCTCCAGGCAGGGCGCGAGTTCCAGGCGGTCCCAGTCGACCACCGTGCACGTCCCGTCCGGGCCGTACATGATGTTCAGGTCGTGGAAGTCGCCGTGCACCGGACCGACGGTGAGTCTCACCTCGGGTCCGGGTCGCCGGTCGGCGAGATCGCGCAGCAGTCCGAGCCTTTCGTGCAGCCGGAATTCGGCGAGCTCGTCGACGCCCTCGTGTTCCGACTCGTCGAGTTGCCCGATGGCGTCCAGCAACCGGTGTGCGGTACCGGTCGCCGTCTCGACGGAGTCGCAGGGCAGGAACAGGGGTTGCGGCACCGACCGGTAGAGCCGGTCCAGCGCGGTGTGCAGTCGTCCCAAAAGTCTGCCAAGTTCCCGGCAGTCCTTCGGGTCGAAATCCGATCCGCGCTTGTGGTGCTGGTCGTCCAGCCAGGGGTACAGGGCGTAGAGGTGGTCGCCCTGCTGATGGAGGGTCAGACCCTCCGCATCGGCCAGCGGGGCCGAGACCGGAAGTCCGGCCGCGCTGAGCTGGCGGGTGACCATGTGTTGAGTCCGGATCATGTCCGGGGTCTGGTTGAGGTAGTCCTTGAAGAAGAACTTCTCGGAGTCGGTTTCAATGACATAGGCCCGGTTGAGCAGGCCTTCCGTGAGAGGCCGCATAGCGTTTACTTCAGTGATCGAATAACGCTGAAGCAGCGCGGCCATAGCAGAGGGGCGCGCCATGGGGCTGAGAGTACGCGCCCGCGTACGCTACCGACCCCACTCGCGCGCCCCCGAACAGGACCTCGCCCGGCCTTCCGGAGGACTTCCCCTTGACCTTCGGACCTGTGCTGGTGAGACGTGCTGTGACCGGTCCCAGCCGGTCGCGGCGGTTCCGGAACTAGACCGGCGGCAGGACGTCCCTGCCGAGGAACGGCCGCAGTGCTTCGGGAACCCGCACCGAACCGTCGGCCTGCTGGTGGTTCTCCAGGATGGCGACGATGTTCCGGGTCATCGCGCACAGCGTCCCGTTGAGCGTGGCCAGCGGGCGCACGCCGTTCTCGTCGCGCAGCCGCACCGAAAGCCGGCGCGCCTGGAACTCGGTGCAGTTCGAGGTCGAAGTCACCTCGCGGTATTTGCCCTGGGTCGGGATCCAGGCCTCGCAGTCGAACTTGCGCGCGGCCGAGGAGCCGAGGTCGCCTGACGCGACGTCGATCACCCGGAACGGCACCTCGAGCGCGGTGAGGAACTCCTTCTCCCACCCGAGCAGCCGCTGGTGCTCCGCCGCGGCGTCCTCGGGCGCGCAGTAGGAGAACATCTCGACCTTCTCGAACTGGTGTACGCGGATGATGCCGCGGGTGTCCTTGCCGTAGGAGCCCGCCTCGCGCCGGTAGCAGGAGGAGTAGCCCGCGTAGCGCAGCGGCAGCTTGTCCGCGGGCAGGATCTCGTCCATGTGGTACGCCGCGAGCGGCACCTCCGAGGTGCCGACGAGGTAGAGATCGTCCTCGGCGAGGTGGTAGACGTTCTCGGCGGCCTGGGCCAGGAATCCGGTGCCCTGCATGGCCTCCGGCTTCACCAGCGACGGCGTGATCATCGGGGTGAAGCCGTAGCGCACGGCCTGGGCCATCGCCATGTTCGCCAGCGCCAGCTCGAGCAGCGCGCCGACGCCGGTCAGGTAGTACTGCCGGGCACCGCCGACCTTCGCACCCCGCTCCAGGTCGATCGCGCCGAGGATCTTGCCGAGCTCGACGTGGTCGCGCGGCTCGAAGCCCTCGGCCGCGAAGTCGCGCGGCGTGCCGTGCGTCTCCAGCAGCACGAAGTCGTCCTCGCCGCCCTCGGGCACACCCGGCTCGACCAGGTTGGACAGCCGCAGCAGCAGCCGCTTCGCCTCATCGGCCGCCTCACCCTGCGCCGCGTCGGCCGCCTTCACCGCGTCGGCCAACTCCTTGGTGCGCGCCAGCAGCTGCTGCTTCTCCTCGCCGGACGCCTTGGCCACCAGCTTGCCGAGGCCCTTCTGCTCGGAGCGCAGCTCGTCGAAGCCGGTGGCGGACGATCGACGCAGCTCGTCGGCGGCCAGCACCTGGTCCACCAAGCCGGGGTCTTCGCCGCGCGCGCGCTGCGAGGCGCGGGCGCGGTCCGGGTCTTCGCGCAGTACTCGGAGGTCGATCACAGGGCAAAACTTACCCGGTAGGGTGGGTAGATCGGTAATGCATTCGAAGGAGCGCCCGAATGTTCAATCGCGGTCCGGCCATTCCGACGGTCGAGGTGGAGCAGCTTCCGACCGACGGGTACCTGCTCGACGTGCGCGAGGTCGACGAGTGGGACTGCGGCCACGCCCCCCACGCCGTGCACCTGCCGATGAGCGAGCTGATGGCGCGCATCGACGAGGTCCCCGCCGACCGCGAGATCTACGTGATCTGCAAGGTGGGCGGCCGCTCCGCGCAGGTGGTCGGCTACCTCAACGCCCAGGGCCGCGAGACCGTGAACGTCGCCGGCGGCATGCTCGCCTGGGCCGCCGCGGGCCGCCCCCTGGTCGGCCAGGGTGGCGGGGACGCGTTCGTGGCGTAGGACCGCGACTCGGCCGGCGGATCATCTCCCGCGCCACGTCGCCGGGCGGAGGTTCGCCGGGATGCTGCGGGGGGCGAGGGCGCGGGCGACGTCGCGGTACTGCCTGCCGCGGTGCACCTGGGCGGAGAAGTCGGTGCCGGTGACGCGGTGGTGGAACTCGGCCTCGACCTCGCGCACTTTGATCCCGGCGCGTAGCACGTCGATGGTCAGGCCGGTCTCCACGCCGAAGCCGTGGGCGAGGGGCAGCGCCACCTCGAAGGCCTCCCGCGTCAGGCAGCGCTGGCCGGAAAGCGGTTGGGTGGCCTCGAATCCGACGGCGCGGCGGATGCCGTCCTTCGCCAGCTTCACGACGAAGCCGTGGCCGCCGCCGGCCGTGTGCTGCGGCGGCAGGATCGCGATCGTCATCCCGGCCTCGCCGTTGCGCACCGGCTCGGTCAGCGGGGCCGCGGCGCCGGCACTGGCTTCGAGGTCTGCGTCGAGGAAAAGCAGCAGTCTGGGTCGCGCGGCGTCCTCCCGGGCCTCGATCGTCGCGACGGCCGCCGCGCCGGTCTCCATCGCCGCGCCCTTGCCGCGGTTGCGCGGGTGCCTGACGACGATCGCCCCGTGCTCCTTGGCGATCCGCGCCGTCTCGCCGTCGTCGTCCGAACCGTCGTCGACCACGATGACGAGGTCCACCCCGGGCAGCGAGCGGGCGCCGTCCACCGTCGCGCCGATCCGCTCCGACTCCCGGTAGGCGGAGATCACCACGGCGGTGTCCGCGGTCGCTGCGCGTGCTGCAGGTACTGTCTCAGTCATGGTGCGGCAAGTCTAAGGTCATAGTCTTGTCGCGATTCGGTGAACTACACGCCCAAACGAATGAACCGGGTATCGCTTCACCGAACGATAGGACTAGCATGCACCCGACACTCGAGTAGCGGTCCACCCCATCCCAGGGTGTTGATCCTCTTGGGGTCCTCCGACTTCACCACCGCCGCCGGGAGGGCCACCCTGATGCAGGGCACGAACGACACCCGTACTTCGCCGAGTTCCCTGCGCCCCGGCCACGTGCGAACCGTCGCGCTCGCCGCGACGATCGTGGGCGTGGTGGTGCTTCCGATCGCCGCCGCGCAGGCCACCCCGTCGCACAGTTCGAAGCAGCCGAGCGTCACCGGCACCCCGGCCACCGGCTCGCCCGCGACCGCCACCGCGGTGCTGCCGCAGTACTGCGGCGGCACCGAGACCGGATTCGGCAGCCAGGTCACCGCGCAGGTGTGCGTGGACAACACGGACGGCACCGTCACCGGCACGGTCTTCGTCGGCAACTCCGGTTCCAAGCCGCTGACCGTCGCGGTCAATCTGACCCGCGCCGACGGCTCGCTTGCGAACATGACCTGCACGGTCGTCGCGCACGACAGCACCGGTTCGTGCACCACCGGCGCGCTGAACCTGTCCGCGGGCAAGGGTGCGTTCGACGCGATCGCCGAGGTCGTGCCGGTGAACGCCCCGGTCGCGGACGGTGTGCTGCGCGCGGACTCCGGTTCGGTCAGCCCGGCCGCGTCGCCCGCCGGCGGCGCCGGCACCTCCGTGGCGCCGAGCCCGTCCGCGAGCGCCTCGGGCTCGGCCGGCAGTGACCTGAACCCGGGCGTGTCCACGAGCGTCAACCCGAGCGGTACCTCCTCCAACTGAGCCGTACCGCAACCTTCACCAGAAGGTAGTTACCAACGAGTAGCTTCTTGCGTACGCTGGAGCCGTGAGCACTGTAGGCGACCGGCAGATCCTGAGCGCGGCACGCGCCTGCGTGCTCGCGGCGGGCGTGCACGAGACCACGTTCAACGACATCGCCCGGCGCGCCGGGGTGAGCCGGATGACGCTCTACCGGCGCTACAGCGATGTCGGCTCGCTGATCAGCGAGTTGCTCGGCCGTGAGTTCGCCCGGATCCTGCGCGAGCACACCCAGGTCGCCCCGGACGCCCCGCCGGACCCCCGTCCGGCGCGGCAGCGGCTGGTCGAGACGGTGCTCGCCTGCGTCGAGGCCTTCCAGGAGGACCCGCTGATGACGCAGGTCCTGGACGCGGAGCCGGAGATCCTCACGCCCTACCTGTTCAACAAGTTCGGCTCGACGCAGCAGATCGCCATCGACCTGCTCGCGCACCGGCTCAACGCCGGCCACCAGGACGGCTCGATCCGCCCCGGCTCGGTCGCGGTCCAGGCCCACGCGATCGTTCTGACGGTCCAGTCGTTCATCGTCTCCGCGTCCGCGAGCGGCCCGGTGCCCCGGGACCGGCTGCGGACGGAGTTGACCCTGATCCTCGACGGATATCTGCGGCCCACGTCCGAGGACGCGGAAAAGGGATCAGCGGCCCAGCGCCCGACGCCTGACCGCTGACCCCCCTGACGCTTGACGCCTGACCCCTAGCGCAACGTGAGCTGCCGGTTCGTGAGGCCGGACCGGGAGCGGCGCTCGGCGGAGGACAGCGGCGCGCCGGCGGTCAGCGCGTTGCCCAAGCGCTCGGCCAGCGACGCGGCGGGCTGTTCCCAGTGCTCGCCCGGCTGGTCCACCGCGAGGTCCCAGACCACGATCAGCCTGCCGCACGCACGCAGCGAACCCGCGTACTTGCTGCCCTCGCCGAGCCGCAGCGCGTCGGCCGCGTGCAGCCGGGCCAGCGCGTCGAGCAGCGGATCCTCGTCCTGCGGCATCACCCAGCGCAGGTGGCAGCGGTCCGTGGAACGGCGCACCCAGTAGGCCGAGTCGACCGAGGCCAGCTTGACGGTCGGCTCGATCGCCGCGTTGGCCCGCTCCAGCGAGATCGCCTGGTCCGCCGAGCCCTGCCCCTCGGACTCGAACCAGTACTCGAAAGTGTCGTGCAGGGTCAGTTCCAGCTCGGACTTCGGGTCGATCAGTTCGGTCAACGGCAGCGTGCTCGCCGGCGGCTCGTCGTACGCCAGGGTCTCGCCGGGCTCGGCCCGCAGCACGCGCTCCAGCGAATGCGCGAGATCCCGGCTCGGGTCGCCCGAACTGTTGAGCGTCTGCGCGGCGACGATCACCTCGCCACTCGTACGGCGTAGCGCGGGAGCGGCCAGCGGAAGCACGGTGGCGAGCGTGGCCGCGGTGCTCTCGTCACCCAACAGGCTCAACGGAGCCGTGGCCGAGGGCACGAACGTGTGCAGGGCGATCAAGTCGAGTTCGGCGGCGAAATCGGCGAAGGGGCGCGGATTGAGCGGCACCACGTCCGCCTGCTCACGGCCGTGGCACGCTTTGTATCGACGGCCGGAACCGCACGGGCAGGGTTCGCGACCGCCGACGACGGGGACGGACTCGCCCTCCGCGAGTTGCCGAGGACGCGTTGCCGAACGCTGCTTTCTGCCCATGTGCCCACCTGGTCCCGAGTCGCCGTGCTCGCTTTGTGCTGCTGCACTCGGCCAAGGATAGTGGGCTTCGCGGGCGGCTCAGGCGTGGTTGGGGTAGCTGGGCAGGAGTGGAATGACCTGAGCTGACGGCCCGCGCGAACCCGTGGATCCAGAGCTCGGCCGGTCGCCGCCGGACTGGGTCGACTGCGGGTGGGAGGGCAGCGCGGTGATGGTGGCACCGCCGCCGGCGGACTGGTTGGAGCGCCCCGAGCTCCTGGTGCGGCCGCGGCGGCCGGCATGCCGGGCGCGGACCACCAACTCGGCCCACACCGTGTACTCGTCGCCGCTCTCCTCGCGTTGCGACCCCCAGCGGTCGGCGAGCCGGTCGACGATCTCCAGTCCGCGCCCGGCCTGCGCAGAGACGGACATCGCGTACGGCTTGGTCACCGGGCGGGTGGTGCCGCCGCCGTCGGTGACCTCGATGCGCAGTATGCCCTCCCCCGAAAGGCTCCAGGACACCCGGATCGTGTCGCTGTTCAGCGCGCGCGCGTGGCGCAGCGAGTTGGTGACGAATTCGGACAGTATCAGGACGGCGTCGTCGACCACCGTGCCCAGCACGTCGCGCTCGCTCAGATCCTGAGCGAGTCTCGCCCGCGCCTGGCGGACGCTGACGGACGAGTGCGGCAGGTTGGCCTCGTATGTGGTGGGCGCGACTCTGACCGCGGGCATGATCACCCCCATCGACCCCTCTTCCGTACTCGGATGCCGAGACCTCACAGCGGTCGACTCCCTGCGGCCGCCGTTGCGTTCACAAGGGATTCGATGCCCCGTGTCCGGAGCCGGAAACGGCGGCGCGGCCCGCGCGGCCGGGGCTCGCGGGGCGCGCGGTACGCCGTTCGCGCCCCTTTCGCCGGAAATCTTCGTCTGCTAGGGAGAATCGGCGCAGGTGGTATGACGAATCATGAGAATCAGGCTCCGCATGTCCGATCGTCGGCCGAGCGGACAATCCTTGCCGAATATCGGAATCTCGTTATGACGTCGAGACTGTGTCGTGACAACTCACCCCGTCCCGTCACCCGGCGAACGCGGACAGTGCCGCGCGCATCACCCGCGGCCGGTTGGTGATCACCGCGTCCACGCCGAGGGTGAGACAGAGCTCGAAGTCGGCCGGCTCGTCCACCGTCCACACGTGCACCTCGACCCCGGCGCGCTGCCAGCGCTGCACGGCCTCCGGGCGGGTGCGCAGGATCTCGATGGACGGCCCGGCGATCCGCACCCCGGCCGGCAGCGCGCCGCCGCGCGCCCGGTAGACGAAGGGCTCCATCAGGAAGACGGTGCGCACCCCCGGCGCCAGCCGGTTCGCGCGGCGCACCGCGGAACTGGAGAAGCTCATGATGCGGACCGGAGACTCGTCCCCCGCGCTCCGCGGCGCCCAGCCGTACTCGTCCAGCACGGAGACCAGGCTGCGCTCGACCTGCCCGGCGTACCGGCTCGGGTGCTTGACCTCGATCGCCAGCTCGACCCGGCGCTTTTGCGCGGCGACCAGGTCCAGTAGCCGACGCAGCGTCAGCACCCGGCTCGCGTCTCGGTCCGGCTCCTCGTTCACGTCAACGCGGCCGCGCGGTTCGTGCGCGCCGCTTCCGTCCTGCGGCGCCTCGGGATCCGGCTGGTGCGTCCGCGCGTGCCACGAGCCGAAGTCCAGTTGCTCCAGACTCGCGAGCTCCAGCGCGGAGACGCGGCCGGTGCCGTTGGAGACCCGGTCCACCTTCCGGTCGTGCACGCACACCAGATGCCCGTCCGCGGTCAGCCGCACGTCGCACTCCAGCCCGTCCGCCTCGGCCGCCAGCGCGGCGGCGTACGCGGCGTACGTGTGCTCCGGGGCTTCGGTTGAGGCCCCACGATGGGCGATGATGCGGGGCGTGCGCACGGAGTGATCCACAACCGCAATGTTCTCAAGTCATCCGGTCGAGACACGTGCGCGGCAGTGGGCGCGGGTGGAAAATGCTTGCGAACTTCAGTCGACAATCTCGAGAGCGGGAACTCAATGACCCACGATGCCTCCGGCTGGACCGGCCCCCAGTTCCTGGTGGTCACGACGAACGACGTGCCCGGCCACCGGATCGACCAGGTGTTCGGCGAGGTCTTCGGCCTCACGGTGCGGTCGCGTAACGCGTTCAGCCAGATGGGCGCCGGCCTGAAGTCGATGTTCGGCGGCGAGCTCAAGGGCATGACCAAGGCGCTGGTGGACAGCCGCAACGAGGTGATGGGCCGGATGATCGGCGAGGCCCAGTCGCGCGGCGCGAACGCGATCGTCGCGATGCGCTTCGACACCTCGGAGATGGGCGACGTCTGGACCGAGATCTGCGCGTACGGCACGGCGGTCCGGATCAGCCCGCTGCAGCAGTGATGACTAACACAAGTGATGACTAACACGGCAGTAGTAGCTGGATGGCGGTAGCAATACCGGTAGTACTCGACGGCGTGTCGGCCGGGGGGTCCGAGGGCTGCCCGGCCGACACGTCTTTCCGTTGTCTCTACTCCTAGCGCTTCGCGCTGACCGTCATCTGCGCGTAGCCGATCACGTGGCTGCTCATGGTGAACGTCGTGATCGCGGGCGGGGTCGACGACGGCAGATCCAGGCTCGCCGCGTCCAGCGCGTAGACCGTGATCTTGTAGTGGTGGGTGATGTCGCCGACAGGCGGGCACGGCCCCAGGTACCCGGTGACGCCCGCGGAGTCGATCCCCGCGACGGCGCCGGACGGCAGTGTGCTGGTCAGCTGCGTGCTCCCGGCCGGGATGTCCCAGACCAGCCAGTGCCACAATCCGCTGCCGGTAGGCGCGTCCGGGTCGAACATCGTGACCGCGTAGCTCTTCGCGGACGACGGGGCGCCGAGCCAGTCCAACGTGAACTGCTTGTTCGCGCCGCTGCACCCGAACGAGTCGGCGAACTCGGACGCCGAGAACGTGCCTCCGTTGTGCACCTCGGGGCTCCTCACCGAGAAGCGCACGGCCGAATCCGGAATCCCGCTGCGTACGGGCGTGAATCCGTACCCGCCGTCGCGCGCCGACTTGGCCGCCGGACTCGCGGTCGCGGGACTCGCGGTCGCCGAACCGGCCGTCGCCACCGCGACCGCAGTGGCACCCAGCACCATGACCGACAGCGCGATCGCGCCTCGAGAAATGCTCTTCTTCATCCTCATGGCTTCAACGATCCCGGCCACGCTCGCGGCCAGGGAGATCGCGCGGATGCTGGCATTCTGAGTGCTACCCGCCCGCGTAGACGCCGGCCCCCCGATCGGCGATGATCGATCCCATGACCGCGGACTCCCGCCGCGCCGAACTCGCCCACTTCCTGCGCGCGATGCGGGCCCGGCTCTCACCCGAGGACGTCGGCCTGCCCCGGCACGGCACCCGTCGTACGCCGGGCCTGCGCCGCCAGGAGGTCGCCCAACTCGCCGCTGTGAGCATCGACTGGTACATCCGCGTCGAGCAGGGCCGCGCCGGTACGCCGAGCGCCGCCGTACTCGACGCGATCGCCGAGGCGCTGCGGCTTTCCCCGACCGAGCGCGCGCACCTGCATGTGCTGGCCGGGGACGAACGGCCGCAGCCGCGGCAGCCCGGGAGCGAGCCGTTGCCCGCGTCGCTCAGCCATCTGCTGCGGGGCATGCCGCTGATCCCCGCGTACGTCATCGACTTCCGCTTCGACGTCCACGCGCGCAACGACGCCGCGGCCGCGCTGTTCGGTGAGGACTTCGGCTCCGGCCCGCACCGGAACGCGGCCGTCGTCCTGTTCGAGGTCAAGGAGGTCAAGGACGCGCAGCTCGACTGGCGGCGCATCGCCCGCGAGACGGTCGGCAACCTGCGCGCGAACCACGCGCGGCACCGCACCGACGAGCAGCTCAATGCCCTGATCGACCGGCTGCGCGCCGACCCGGACTTCGCCCTCTGGTGGGAGGACCGCACGGTCGAGGAGCGCACCCACGGCGTCAAGCGCCTCGCCAATCCCGTCGTCGGCGAGCTGACCATGTGCTACGACTACCTGTCCGTCGACGGCCGCCCCGACCTGCGCCTCGTGACCGTGACGCCTGCCGACGCCGCCTCCGAGCAGGGAATCCGAAGCCTCGTCGCCCACCGTACCCGCCAGCACGTCGCGGGCGTCCCCACGATCGCCGCGTAACGCGGCGCGGGCCCGGTTTGGTGCGCAACGCCCTCCCGATGCCCGATGATTGTCCGGTGGACGACGCCTCACGCAGGGCACTGAGAGACCTGGCACGCCGAGCCGAGTGGCGCGGCCGGGCAGGCGCGGCCGGGGCCGCACAGGACGCCGACACGCTGCGCGAACTCGGCGGCGAGATGCGGGCCGCCCTCGCACGGCAGGGAGCGCAGGCGGCTCAGCAGGAGGGGCAGGACCAGCAGGCGCAGGAGCAGCAGGGCGGTTCCTGGGGCCGCCAGGCCGTCGAGCGCCTCGCCGCATACTGCCTCAAGGCCCGCGCGGACTGGACCCCCGAACAGATCGCCGAACTCGCCCGCCTCCGCGAGGACGCCGTGATAGCCCTCGCCCCCGGCCCCGGCGAGTCCGACACCGTCCCCCCGAGCAGCCCGCGCGGTCGCCGCCCGGCGCTGGCAGGCTTGGCGGCCCTCCGCTCCGGCCGCGCCCGTCCCGTCGCCCTCGTCGTGGTCGGCTGTGTCCTGCTGATCGCGCTGATCCTCGCCGCCCCGCACTTCTTCGGCGGCAACGGCTCGACCGACGCCCCGTCCGCCTCGTCGTCCACCGCGAGCTCCGCCGCCCCGACGACCGCCTCATCGACCCCCACTACATCACCGTCGGTCTCCACGTCGGTGACGGGAAGCACCTCGTCCCCGGCCACTTCGAGCAGTGCCGCGACCGGCGCCACCCCAACCGCCCCCGCCAGCTCCAGCAGCTCCCGCGTCACCGCGATTCACATCACGAACTCGGATTCCGTACCCGGGAACCCGCCGGAGGTGATCCTCACCTACGCCATCACCGCGTCAGGCACCGGCGACGTCTTGATCGACATCACGGTGAACGGCTCCATCCCGACCCAGCTGGCCCCAACGGAGCCGATCGACGAGTCCGGGCAGACCACGTACCCGGACCTGACCCAGACCATCGACCTCAGCCCTTGGTGCGGTCACAGCTCGGTCGTCGTCAAGATCTCCTCCGGCTCCGTCTCCCAGTCCACCACCGTCCCCATCTCCGGCTGCTGACTGAGTGCCATAGAGAGAGCCGGACTGCGCGTCGGCGGTGATCACAAACAGAGGATGAGGATACAGATCCCGTTACTCTGCGTCGGGGACGGCGATGCGGAGGAAGGCACGGATGAGGGCGTTGCGGGCGCGGAGGTAGGTGCCGACGAGGGCGCGGAGGAAGCCGGAGTCGTCGTCGACTGCGTCGCGCTCGGCGCGGGCTGTGCGCCCGTGGTCGCCGCGGCGGGCGCTGCCGACTGCGCCGCATGACGCGGCGAGTAGTTCGACGTCTCGGACAAGGTCTGCGACGTGGAAGACGCGGGGGACGCGGAAGTCGCAGCAGTCGTCGTGGAGTTACGGGCCGCCGCCGAGCTGGATCCGTTGCCGGACAGTGTCTGCGCCTGCGTTCCGGACGACGTGCCAGAGCTCGCCGTCGCATCGTGGTTCGACTGCGGCAATGTGGATGCGATCGCGGCGGATCCGATCGGGGTGGCGGTGTCGCGACTGGGCGTCGAAAGGTTGCTCAGGGCAAGGGAACCGATGACAGCGATCCCCGCGAAGCCTCCCGTAGCGGTGACTCGGCGCGCGAGAGAGCGGCGACGGTGAGAATGGCGTCCGCGTTGGCCGTACCGAGTTTCTGCGGCAGAACCGCTGCCCTGGACGAACTCTGGCTCGGCGGACGCGTCGCCGCCGAAGAGCACGGAACTCGGCGCGGCATGCGCACGAGCTAGGGGCCTCGCACGGCTGCTGCCGGCGGCGGTTCCCGCCGAGTCCACAGCTTCCGCGCCGTGCTTCCGGTTCGCAGACGTCGGCAGGGAATCCCGCTCCCGCCCGGCGCCGCCGACCTGGCGCACCCACACCCCTGGAGGCGAGGTCCGCGTCCTGGGCATCGAGTCGACGCTGGTCCCGCATCCTGGGCAGGACAGCACGCCATTGAGTTCTCTGAGGCACGAGGTGCAGTAGTTCACCGCGGTTGTCCTGAACGTCGGCTTAACGGGCTTCGATCATGCAGGCTAACGCCAAGTACGGCGCCGCACGTCCAGCAACGGTCAGCTCAAGGCAAAAGCCCCGGAAAATCCGGGTCGAAGACGGAGCCCCGGTTTTTGCCGCACTGTGACTGGCTGTGGACTGGCCGTGGACTGGCTGTGAATCGGACTAACTGTGATTCGCAGGTCGACGACTAGCAGGTCGACGGCCCCGGCACCTGCGGCCGGGGATCCAGCGGGTAGGCGAGCTTGGCGATCGTCCACCTGCCGTCCGTGGCGACCGCAACGTACCTGAGGCGATTCTGGTCGGCGGGCAGCGCCTTGTTGAGCGCCGCGACGTCGGTCTTCAGGTTGCCGGTGAGCATCCACTCGGGCGCGTCCCCCATGCAGCCGAGGCTCACCGGACGCACGTGGCCCCCGGTGTACGGATCCGCACTCCACGGCATCATCACGTAGGAGCCTTCCGGGACTTCGGACAGCAGATGCTCCTCGACGTGGACTGTTGAGGATCTCTGCCACAGCGAGTCGCTCGTCAACTGCCACAGCGGGTAAAACGGCAGCAGTCCGACTCCGATCGCGAGCACCCCGACCGCCCAAGCAAGCCGGACCTTCGGCCATTTGAACCTGCTCGCGCCCTCGACCGCGGCGAGAACCAGGATCGCCGCGAGGTAGGCGTTGTAATGGTAGGTCTGCACCCAGTGGAATTGATTGTCGGAGAAGGCCCGCTCGAGGATCTGCGGGACCGCGAGGATGAAGATCCACGACCGGAAGCACAGGAACAACACCGGCACGAACAGCCAGAACGCGGTGTGCAGCTTCACATGCGGGTCGATGAACTCCGTCACCAGCAGGCTCGGGTGTTCCGCGAGGTGCACCGCGACCTGGCCGAAGGAGCGGCCGAGCTGGGCGTAATACCAGTCGCGCTTGGAGCTTCCGCCCACCGCGGGCATCACCACCCAGATGAGGAACGCGAACGTCGCCCCACCCGCCGCCGCGAAATACGCGCCGATCCTGCGGTGACCCCGGATCATGATCCAGATGCCGACCATGAGGAGGACCGGCCCCATGTCCTCCTTGACCAACAGCAATGCCCCGGCCGCGATCGCCGCGTGCCGCCACCGGCCGGCGTCCACCCGCTCGATGAGGGTCGCGAGGATCAGCGGGGCGAAGGCCACCTCGTGGAAGTCGAAGTCGAGCGCCGACTGCAACGGCCAGTACAGCAGGAAGGCGACGGCCACACAGTAGGCCGCCGGGACACCCAGCTTCCGACGGGTGTAGATCCAGACCGGAATCACCGCGGCCGCGAACAGGACCGCCTGAGCGAACAGCAGGTTGAAGGCGCTGTTGTCGATCCAGTACATCGGCGCCAACACGATCAGGATCGGGCTGAAGTGGTCCGCCAGCGCGAAAACCCCGCTGTCCGTGGGCGACAGATGCCGCTTCGTACTCACGTCGGGCGCGCGGAAGTGCGCGTAGTCGCGGACGATCTGATCGAAGATGCCCAGGTCCCAGCCGAAGAAGGTGCCCTGCCGAAAATGCAGGTACGCGAACACCACATAGACCGACGCCGCGACCACCGCCAGCCCGCCGACCCCGAACCAGTGGCGGCGCTCGACCGCGACCGACCGAACCCTCCCGCTCAGCCGTACCCCGACCGGTTCCCTGACCGTCTCCAGCCGGACGACATCGACACTCATCCCGTGACTCCCCCCGTGAACCCACCGCAAGATCCCGCACAAGACCCCGTTGTCCCCGGCTCATTGTCCGTGCAGTCGATCTACGCGGCCCAGCGTGCGGTCGCTTATGACATGCCCGTGACAAAGCTGCGCCGCTCTCGTCGAATACCCGCACCCCGCGGCCCTGATTCCCTGATTCCCTGATTCCCTGATTGTCCTCGTGCCCAAAATCCATTCGAGACGGCTCCGGGGCAAGCTGGCGTAATATTCGGCTGTTGATTTCTTGGGTTCATGGGTTCATGGGTTCATCGATTCGTGGGTCCATGGGTTCGTGGGCGGGGAGATTCTTATGGAAGACGTCGCTGTGACTTGGCGGCCTCCGGCACGGCACCGTGTCATCGGTCTGCTGTTGTCAGTCGGCATCGAGGCAGCTGCCTGCGTCTGCGTGGTGCAGGCATTCACGGAACGCGGCGGCTGGGGCCTCGCCCCTATCGGCATTCTGATGGCCGGCATTGGCGGCTTCTTCATCCGGCACGTCACGCGATCCAGCGTCACGCTCGACCGCGACGCACTGATCGTCACCAACACGCTCAAGACGCACACCGTGCCGCTCGCTGAGATCACCGGCGTGTCCGCGACCCCAAACGGCCTGAAGATATCCCGCACCGCACAGCCGACGCTGACGGCCAGAGCGATACAGAAGTCAAAGTGGTCCGTGGACACGGGAAACCAGATGACGCGGGCCGATGACATCGCCTCGGACATCCTGGCAGCCAGATCCCGCCCAATCTCCAGCCCCAGCCCCAGCGAGACGCCCAAGCGTAGCGAACAACCACCGACACACAAGCCGTCCCGCGTCGTCAGCTGCGCGGACCGGCAACCCACGACAACTTGCGCGCGAGGCCCGGCCCAGAGCCAGCATCTGCATGCCGTCGAGCTTCACCGCAGAGCATTTCTTTGTGACGCCGCTGTGACCGCGTCTCCATAGTCAACAACTTACCTCCTGGCTAGGATTCGTTGCGGGCACGGCGTCGTCACGCTTTTCACTGGGCGTTTGGTGGTGGTATTTCACCCTACGACGGGTGTTCCGGTCGGGTGATTCACCCGGAACATGCAGCTTGCCGGTAAGTGCACTGCGCCGTCAGACCGTCCCTCCGTCCGTTTCGTTCCCGCATCCTCCCCAGAGTCCGTCTGACAGGGACACGGTCGGGAATCGCCGGGTTCGCCGCCTGCCAGACCCATCGGCATCGTCATAGTAGAGCTCTGTCATGACCGGACGCCGCCTATACCCCTCTGACCTCTCCGACGCCCGCTGGGCCCTGATCGAGCCCACCCTCACCGCCTGGCAGCAAGCGCGCCTCGACCGCCGTGCCACCAACACCCCAGCTCCCACCGACCTGCGCGAAGTCATCAATGCCCTGCTCTATCTCAACCGCACAGGAATCTCCTAGCGATACGTACCCCATGACCTCCCGCCGCACAGCACCGTGTACTACTACTACGCGCTCTGGCGCGACGAGGGCGTCTTCGCCCAGCTCAACCTCGAACTGACCGGACTTGCCCGGGCCAAGGAAGGGCGCGCGCCCGAGCCGACCGCGGCCGTCGTCGACACCCAGAGCGTCAAAACATCTACTAACCCACCCCTCGAAACTCAAGGCACGGACGCCGCGAAACGCATCATCGGCAGGAAGCGATCAATCGTCACCGACGCCCTCGGCCTCCTACTTGCCGTCGCCGTGTGCGCGGCATCCGTCTCCGAGAACAACGCCGGAATACGAGCCATCAACCAGGCCAAAGCCGTCCACCCCACGATGACCAAGGCGTGGGTCGACACCGGCTTCAAGAACCAGTTCGTCGAACACGCCGCCACCCTCGGCATCAGCGCGGAAGTCGTCCACAGAAACCCCGAGGCCAGAGGCTTCCACGTCCTCAAGCGGAGATGGGTGATCGAGCGCACGATCGGCTGGTTGATGCTCCACCGCAGACTCGCCAGAGACTACGAAACGCTGCCTACCAGCTCCGAAGCCATGATCCACCTCGCGATGATCGACAACGTCAGCAAGCGCATAACGGACGAGACCACGCCAACCTGACGAGGTACCTACTAGGGCAAAAAGTGCAAACTTAACGCCCTCTGAGTGCTGGTTCAGGCCGCAAGGGTGGGTTTGTCCTGGTAGCGGGTTCTGATGGATACGCTGGTGTTCTTGCTTGAGGTGCCAGGTGAAGTAGGGGTCGAAGTCGCCGTTGCTGATCAGTGCGCGGAGTTTGAGGA
>NZ_DASZKT010000045.1:0-4537 GCF_035552695.1 Actinospica sp. | reverse complement strand
CGTGCACACCTCGGTGCTCGACCGCGCCGTCAGGACCGCGCGCCTGATGTCCGCCGTCGCCGGCTGGGACGCACCACTGCGCCCCGACTGGCGGCTGAACGAACGTCACTACGGCGCCCTTCAGGGACTGGACAAGGACGGCGCGCGGCGCCGCTACGGCACCGCGGAGGTAGAGGCCTGGCGCCGGTCGACCGGCATCGCGCCGCCGCCGGCGAGCGCGGAGCAGCTGGCGCGGCAGCTCGCCGATCCCCGGTACGCCCATGATCCGCGCGCACCGCTGATCGCCACGGAGAGCCTGGGGGACGTCGCCCAGCGGATGGCGCCCTACTGACGCGAGGTGCTGCAACCGGAGCTGGCGCGCGGGCGCACCATCGTCGTCGTGTCGCACGGCAACGCGCTCCGGGTCCTGGTCCACCTGGTGACCGGGCTGCCGCTGGAGGAAGCGGCCCAGCTCCCGATGCCGACCGCGACGCCGGTCATGGCACCCGTGCTTGCCCTCAGCGATCCGCCTCCAGGGCCGTGATCTGGTCGACGCGGTCCTGGTGGCGTCCCCCGTTGAACGGGGTGTCAAGCCACAGCTCGACGAGCGCGATCGCGTCGGAGCCGGAGACGACCTTGGTGCCGATGACCATGACGTTGGCGTCGTTGTTGCCGCGCGAGATCCGCACGGCGAACGGACTGTAGGCCAGTCCCGCCCGCACGCCGCGCACCTTGTTGCAGGCGATGACCTCGCCCTGCCCGCTGCCGCCGATGACGATGGCGAGGTCGGCCGTCCCCGAGGCGACCATCCGGGACACGGCCGCGCACAGCGGCGGGTAGTCGGCGACTTCCTCGGGGTCGTGGCCGCCCGCATCGGTGACGGTGTGGCCGCGGCCGGTCAGCCAGCCGGCCAGCCGGCTCTTGAGCAGGACTCCGTTGTGATCGGCTGCCAGTGCGACGCGCATCAGCCGGCCAGCTTCCGGACGGACGGCGCGAACATGGCGTCGACGTCAACCGCGGTCCTGAGGATGTGCTGGTCGCGCGCCTGGGCGATGAGGCCGTCCAGCACGTGGCGGTTCGCCTCGACGCCGTACGGCAGCGGGTCGGACCAGCCGGTCACCTCCATGACCCGGGCATGCAGCCGGTCGGCGGCGTCCGGCGCGGCGACGGCTCCCGACCGCAGGCCGGCGACGTAGGGCCGCTTCGACTCGGCGAACGCCTCGAAGATGGCGACGGCCGCCTCCGGGTGGCGCTCGAGGACCTGGTCCTTGACCACGACGAGGTGGTTGATGGGGTAGAGCCCCTGGTCGCGGAGCGCGGCGACCGCGGCGGCCTCGGCATCGGGGATGAGCGGCACGACGTCCGGCGAGTCGAGGGCCGCGCCGATCACGGCGTCGACCTCGCCGTCAAGCAGCATCTGCCCGAGCTTCTTGCCGGGCCCGGCCGGCACCACGTTGGGCGGCGGCACGTACGCCGCCACGTGCTCGTCACCCGACAGCACCCACGTGACCCGGTCCAGGTCGAGTCCGTACCCGGTAGCCATGTTCGCGCGGGCCCACACGCCGGTCGTCACCGTGTAACCGCGGCTGACGCCCACCCGGCGGCCGGCGAGCTTGGCCGGTTCCGTGATCACACCGTCGCTTCGGACCTGGATCGCGCCGTGGTGGAACCCGCGCACCAGGAACACCGGAAGCGCGGTGAACCGGACGCCGTGCTCACGGGCGATGAGGTAGGTCGTCAGGGCCATCTCGGACACGTCGTACGCCAGTTCGCGCACCATGCGGCGGAAGGCGTCCACGAGCACGGGCACCTCCTCGAAGGCGAGGGGAAAACCCGCCGGCACGACGGTCCCGTCCTTGAGTGCGCGGTTGTTGCCCTGCGTGCGAGTGACAGCGGTCAGGCGTTCTGCCATGGTTTCTCCGTGCGGTTCGTGGCGCTAGCGGCATGAGATCACCACATGGTATATTGGCCTAACCATTTTGCCAACGGCCGCCCGTGGCCTCACGCGAGGGAGCCAGTTGATGATCCAGAAGGTTCAGGCGGCTGTGCGGGTGGCCCCCGCCACCACCGAGCTACGCGAGTTCGACCTGCCGGAGATCGATGCCGACTCCGCGCTGCTGCGGGTGGAAGTCGCCGGCATCTGCGGCACCGACGTGAAGCTGTACGCTAGCCCGCCCGCCATGATAAGCGGGCCGGTGATCATGGGCCACGAGAACGTCGGCGTCATCGCCCGCGCGGGCGACCGGTTCAAGGAGCGGCACGGCCTCGCCGAGGGTGACCGCGTCTTCGTCGAGCACTACGTCGGGTGCTTCAACTGCGAATGGTGCCGGATCGGCGAGTACCGTCACTGCGTGGCGACCGACTGGCGCACCAATCCTGACAGCCGCCGGTTCGGCTACACCTCGGCCGACAATCCCGGCCGCCTGTGGGGCGGCTTCAGCCAGTACATGTACCTGCCGTGGAACACAGTGCTGCACCGCGTGCCGGACACGGTCACCCCCGAGCTCGCCGGCCTGGTCACGCCGCTGTCCAACGGCATCGAGTGGGCGCTGCGCGCCGCCGGCGTCGGTTACAGCGACACGGTCCTCATCCAGGGGCCTGGACAGCAGGGGCTCTCCCAGGTCGTGGCCTGCAAGCAGGCCGGCGCGTCGCTGATCATCGTCACCGGCACGACGCGCGACAAGCCCCGGCTCGACCTGGCCAGGGAGCTCGGCGCCGACCACGTAATCGACATCCGGCAGGAGGACCCCCTGGAGAAGGTCCTCGACCTGACGGCCGGCCGCGGCGTCGACTTCGTGCTCGACTGCACCTCACGCGCCGGCACCGCGCCGGTGCTGCTCGGCATCGACGCGCTCAAGCGGCGCGAGGGCACGCTCGTTATCCAGGGTGAGCTCGCCGCGTTCCCCGACTTCCCGGTCAAGAAGCTGACGGAGAAGGCGATCACCATCAAGAGCGCTCGCGGGCACTCCTACAAGGCCTGCGAGCTCGCACTCGAACAGCTCGCGGCCGGCCGGTTCCCGCTGGAGCGGCTCGCGACCCACCGCTACGGAATCGACCAGGTGGACCATGCGATCCGGGTGCTCGCCGGCGAGACCGACGAGGACGCCATCCACATCTCGCTGATGCCCGAGCTGATCGGCCAGCCCGGCGGGGCGGTGGCCTGATGGCTCGCATTCACCTCACCTTCGCTTGCGGCGACTACGACCGGACCCGGGCCATCGAGGACGGCAGCGTCCAGGTCGACGGCGTTGACCTGACGTACCTGCGCCTGCCGGTGGAGGAGACGTTCTTCCGCATGCTGCGCCACCGTGAGTTCGACGTGGCGGAGATGTCGCTGTCCACCTATGTCGCCACGCTCAACGCGATCGAAGACGGCACCGAGCCGCCGTTCGTCGCCTTGCCCGTCTACACCTCGCGGATGTTCCGCCACGGCGGCATCTTCGTTAACACCTCCGCCAGCATCGGCAAGCCCGCCGAGCTGCGGGGCAAGGTCGTCGGCAGCCCCGAGTACCAGCTCACCGCCTGCGTATGGATCCGCGGCATCCTCGCCGACGAGCATGACGTGCCGCTCGCCTCGGCCCGCTACGTCACCGGCGGCCAGGAGACGCCCGGGCGGGTCGAGAAGGGCACGGTGGACGTGCCCTTCGACGTCCGTCCCATCGGGTCCGGCCAGACGCTGTCGGCGATGCTCGCCGCCGCCGAGATCGACGCGCTGTACTCACCGCGCATCCCCAGCTCCTTCGTCCGCGGTGACGGCCGCGTCGACCGGCTGTTCCCCGACACCGTCGCCGCGGAGAAGGCCTACTACGCCTCGACCGGGATCTTCCCGATCATGCACGTCGTCGTGCTCAGGCGGGAAGTCTACGAGCGGCACCGCTGGGTCGCGCAGTCCCTGACCAAGGCCCTGACCGAGGCCAAGAAGCAGGCGTACGCCCGCATCTACGACGCCTCCGCGCTGCGGTTCATGGAACCCTGGCTGAACCAGCACCTGGAAGACGCGCGGCGGCTCCTTGGCGAGGACTACTGGTCCTACGGGCTCGGCCAGGCCGACCGCAACGTGCTGGCGACGTTCCTGCGCTACCACCACGAGCAGGGGCTGTCGCGGACGCTGCGCACGCCCGAGCAGTTGTTCGCGCCCGAGGCGCTCGAGGCGTTCGTCATCTGACGAAGGGCACCACACCACGGGCATCACACCACGGGAGAGACCAGTTCCTTGAGCGGCACGCTCGCGTCGGCCACCCGGCCGGCGGGGAGCGTGCCGCCCTCACCGAGTACCTTGCGGGCCACCATGTAGTCGCGCGGCGCGTTGATGGCATCGACCGCGATCAGCTTGTCGGCGGCGTAGTAAAGCACGGAGAACCGCTCGCTGAGTGGTGCCCCGCGCACCACGACCTGATCGTAGCCGTGGGACAGCCCCGCGATCTGCAGCTTGAGGTCGGCCTGGTCGGACCAGAACCAGGGCACCGCCCGGGTCGCCGCCGGGCGGCCGAGCAGCGACGCCGCCGCGGCCTGGGCCTGGGCGATCGCGTTCTGGACCGACTCGATGCGCAGCCGCCCC